>CALFEZ010000210.1 GCA_937957895.1 uncultured Erysipelotrichaceae bacterium | reverse complement strand
AAACATCTTCAAAAACCCTAAAAATGAGAGAACCAAAGCATTTTTATCAAGAATCATTCGTTAATCCTTGTCAATTTGTGAAAAAAATAATATAATGGTTTCGGTGATGCTATGCAATTCAAAACGGTTTATGTTGATGTCATCGAAATGCCAAAAGATCCAAAAACAATCAATGATCGAACTGATCGTTGGATGGAGTTGGATCAGTTAAAGCACGTATTGACTCATATTAGATCAGTAAGTGACCACATCAGTTTTGCATTGTTTTCGGATGTCAATGAACATCCCAATGTAGATCAGATTTTTACGCTTTGTTATGATCTAGGATTTCGATTTAGCGTAACTGTACGCAGTGCCCATTTTGTACAATGGATTTCTGCCTATACTCATAGCAATGCCATTTCTTCCGTCCACATCCCTCTTTGTCTTTTGCAGGAACATGGATGTTTTGATACCGAAGAACAACGACACAACGTATATACCGCAATCCATCAACTCAAAGATCACAACATTGGTGTTATGATCGATCTGTTTTCAAAAGAGCTTAACGATTATCATCCAAAAACCATTCAATTTCTTTCGATGTTTGGATTTGAATTCGATGATTCCTTATGGCAGAAAGGATTTCAGATCAATTTGGATTCACAGCTGTTTATCCGATGTTGCGAACAAAAAGAGGAAGTCGACGAACTTCCTGCAAAAACACTGGGACGATGCTACGGATCGGTGACCATGCTCGGTGTCATGGCCAATGGTAACGTGATCCCATGCAATCATATCAACGGAAAGCGGATCGTATTGGGCAATCTTCTTACTCAACCCATCCATGAGATCATCAGCACGGAACCGTATGTCTCCATTCATGATGGTTTTTACAAAAACCAACTGGTACATCCCGTATGTCAACGCTGCCCGCATCCACGTAAAGTATTCTGATCAAGATTATGCCATTAGGCAGTTCTTGATTTTTTTATGACATTTTCATCATACCAGAAGATAAATTGGGTCACGATCAATGAAAAAATAAAAGCTTGATGATTATTTGATCATCAAGCTTATTTTATGCTTGGATTTATCACACTTCTTTGAGGATTTGATCGATCCTGTTTCCTTTATCAAGAGAATCATCATACTCAAAGATAAGCTGAGGAACCTTTCTGCTTTTCAAATGACCGGACAACTTGGATCGAATGAATCCTTTTGCCTTTTCAAGTGAAGCAAATATCTCTTCATTTGAGTACTCGCTTTTCATGAAGTTAACAAATATCTTGGCATAAGACATGTCTTTGGTGCATTCGACATCCGTTATGATCACCCATGATAAACGAGGATCCTTGATTTCGTTTTTGATGATGATCGCAACTTCCTTTTGGATGATCTGCTCCATTCTTTCTAGTTTGACGCTCATGTTATCACTACTCCCGTTCTACTTCGATCTCACCATATGCCTCGATGATGTCATCGACTTTGATGTCGTTGAAATGCTCGATCGTCATACCACATTCATATCCTTGTGCAACTTCTTTGGCGTCATTGGCAAATCGTTTGAGAGAGCTTAGTTTTCCATCGTATACGACTACACCATCACGAATCAATCGAACACGACTATTTCGGATGATCTTGCCATCGGTCACCATGCAACCGGCAATGGTCCCGACTTTCGATGCCTTGAATGTTTGACGCACTTCGGCTTGTCCATGGATGATTTCTTCAAAGATAGGGTCAAGCATCCCTTTCATGGCACTTTCCATTTGCTCGACGGCTTTATAGATGATGTTGTGTAAGCGAATGTCCACACCTTCTTCTTTCGCTTTTTTACGAATGGCTGCCGTAGGTCGTACATTGAAACCGATGATGATCGCATTGGATGCCATAGCCAACATTAAATCAGATTCACTGATGGCACCAGCTGTATTGCGGATGACATTGACTCTGACTCCTTCAACGTCAATTTTCTCAAGAGAGCTTTTGACAGCTTCCGCACTCCCTTGAACATCGGCCTTGATGATGATCGGTATTTCCTGCACGACTCCTTCTTTGATTTGTTGTGAAAGATCATCAAGACTCATCGCACTGGATTTGATACGCTCAGATTCTATCTTTGTCTGAGACCTGCGCCCTGCGATCGATCGTGCCTTGCGCTCATCATCAAATGCCTTAAATACATCTCCTGCTATCGGAACATCGTTTAAACCGATGATCTCTACTGGGGTAGACGGACCTGCTGCTTTGATTTCTTTGCCAACATCGTCATTCATGCGACGAACACGCCCAAAACATGCACCGACAACGACAGGATCTCCGCTTTTCAGTGTCCCATTTTGAACCAATAATGTGGTTACAGGCC
>CALFEZ010000209.1 GCA_937957895.1 uncultured Erysipelotrichaceae bacterium | reverse complement strand
GATAGTACATCGCGGATTTTGATGGGTTGAAGATTGGTGATCACCACGACTTTTTTACCTATCATTTCTTCCGGAGTGATGAAATCAGCGATCCCGCTCACGATTTGGTGGATCTTATCTCCACAGTCGATTTGGGATACGAGCAGTTTATTGGCATTTGGATGTTTTTTGCAATCAAGCACTTCCCCGACTTTTAGGGTTAGTTTCGCAAAGTCATCGATCGTGGCATAAACGATTTCTTCTTCTGGTTTGGGATCGACGATATCTTCGTATCGTTGTTGTGCTTCTTTGATGTTGATGCGCTCAAACAAGATGATGTTTTGCTCATGCAGTGGATGATCCTGCTCCAATAAACCAAAAACCGGTTCAGACTGCAAGCTCTTCTGAGAGGTGTTGAGGATCGTCATGATCTTGTCGGATGTTTCCGGGATGAAAGCTTTGAGTGCAACAGAGCAGATACGGATCGCTTCCAGAAGATGATAAAGGACCGTCTGCAACCTTGGGTGATCTGCAGGATCTTTTGCCAATGCCCAGGGAGTGGTCTCATCGATGTATTTATTGGCTCTTCGACATAATGAAACAATGCTCTCAAGAGCATCAGCTACTCTCAGATTCTCCATTTGCTTGATGATCGTAGGGTGAAGATCCTTAGCTTGCTGGATCAGTTCCTCATCGAGTGCTGTTACTTCCACTGGCTTTTTTGTGCTTCCGTCGAAGTATTTCATGGACATGGCCCATGTACGGTTGACAAGATTCCCCAGTGTGTTGACTAGATCGGTATTGATACGTTCGATCATGGATGTCAAAGTGACATTCCCATCTTGAGCAAAAGGCATTTCACGAAGCATGATGTATCGTACCGCATCGACTCCAAAAAGAGAGACCAGATGATCGGCATACATGACATTGCCTTTGGATTTGCTCATCTTTCCTTCTCCCACCAACAACCATGGATGTCCAAAGACTTGTTTGGGAAGTTCCACTTCAAGAGCCATCAACATGATC
>CALFEZ010000208.1 GCA_937957895.1 uncultured Erysipelotrichaceae bacterium | reverse complement strand
TTATGATATAATGGCTGTGGTATGAAGCACGATAACCCCCAAAGAGAATCTCGATTGCTCAATGCAACCCTGATTTGGATCGTTTTGATAAGCACCATCATGTATTTTTGAGACTTTGATACGGATTTTTTCTGATCCGACTTTTTCGATATGGCCATACTTGCTGGAAATTGCATTCAGCATATCGATCGCCACGACATTACTGGCAGTGTTGTTGCTTGTTTCCCGCAAGTTCTGGAAAGCATTTTGGATCATGTATGCATTTATTGCTTTGCTTTATGGTTCTCAACTGTTTTACTATACGAACTTCAGAACATTTTACACGATCTTTTCATTAATGAACTCTTCTCAGATAACGGACTTCTATCGAGAAATGTTCATCTTACTCTTTCGCAATGCTCACTTCTTTTTCTTGATTGCCATTCCCGTTCCTTTGGTCTTGGTACTTAAACGATTTGTCAAATCCATGCAATTTCATGCGGAAACCAAAGCAACGGTATTGGTGGGAGCAGGGCTGATGCATATCCTGATCGTACTGGTGGTGCTTAGTGGCACACAACCATTGCGACAGTCCTATCTTACCAACCTTGAGATCACTTCCTCGATCGATCATTTTGGATTATTGACAGGGATGAGGATCGATGCACGAGAATATGCCAAAGATATCCTACCGTTTTTGGAACCCAATGCAGCATTTATTCCTGATATCATCGACCCGGACAAACCACCTATCGATCTTGAACCTGAGATCGAGTACAATGTCTTTGACATCGACTGGGATGCATTGATTGCAAATGAATCCAGTGATGTCGTCAAAAACATGCATGAATACTTTCGCAGTATCCTGCCATCGAACAAAAACGAATATACAGGCATGTTTGAAGGATACAATCTGATCGTGATCACAGCAGAAGCTTTTTCACATTACGCTGTCGATCCAAAAATCACACCTACTCTGTATATGATGGCAAACCATGGTTTCGTCTTTGAAAACTTCTATAATCCGGTCTGGGGAGTAAGCACTTCGGATGGTGAGTATGTCGTACTGACGGGATTGATCCCTAAAAGTGGTGTTTGGAGTTTGGCAACATCAAGCACCAACAACATGCTTTTCACCTATGGTCGCCAATTCGAAAAATTGGATTATCATACGATGGCTTTTCACAACCATACATACACCTATTATCGCCGTCATCTTTCCCATCCAAATCTTGGATATGAGTATATCGGTGTTGGAAATGGCCTGAACATAAGCAGAGTTTGGCCTCCTTCTGATTTGGAAATGATGGAAGAAACGGTACATCGTTATGTTGATAAGGTTCCATTCCATACCTATTACATGACGGTATCAGGGCATCAGTTCTATACATTCAGTGGCAACATGATGTCATACAAAAATCGTGAAGCAGTCAGTCATTTGCCTTATAGTACCAACATCAAGGCATATCTTGCTGCTCAGATCGAGTTTGAGAAATCGATGGAGAACCTGCTACAACAACTTAAAGACGCCGGACAGTATGAAA
>CALFEZ010000207.1 GCA_937957895.1 uncultured Erysipelotrichaceae bacterium | reverse complement strand
GACGATGTCAGTAGCGATGTTGAGGGTCACCGGAGTGGAAGGAACTCCAAGCATGGCATAGTGGCCACCAGGTTTGATGTAGTGGAATGCTTCTACGATGGCTGTGTCTTTACCGCTCATCTCACATACCACATCCACACCTTTGCCATCAGTAAGCTCCATGATTTTTTCGATAGCATTTTCCTTGATTGGATTGATGATGACATCAGCACCAAGTTCTACTGCTTTGTTTAAGCGATAATCATTGACTTCGAGAGCATATACGGCTTTTGCTTTGAGGGCTTTGCAAATATCGATCGACATCAGACCGATCGGTCCGCATCCCACGACTGCGACGGTCTTGTTATAGACATTGGTAGAAAAAATAGTATGAACGGCATTGCCCAACGGTTCAAGAATGCAAAGATACTCAGGTGGGACATTTGGATTAACTTTGATGGCATTTTGTGCGGGAATGGCGATATACTGGGCAAATGCGCCATCGGTATCCACACCAAGCACTTTGGTCTTTTCACAAATATGCATTTGATTGGTCAAACAAAACTCACAGGTGTTGCATACGATATGTGTTTCAGCAGCCACCGTTTCACCAACACTGTATCCTGAAACGAACTTTCCCACTTTCACGATCTTGCCGACAAACTCATGACCCATGGTCTGCGGGATCGGGATCCTGGACTTGGCCCAGTCGTCCCACTGATAGATATGGACATCCGTACCACAGATGGATGTTGCCAAAACTCGAATCAATACCTGATCATCACCACAGGCAGGGATCGGCTTTTCGACGAACTTCCCGCCACGTGCCGGTTCAACTTTACAAAATGTTTTCATTGTTTCCATGGTTGTTTAAACTCCTTGATACGTTTATTTTATCACAACAAACTCATCGACTCACAATGAAAAATGATCTTTGACTGTTATCTGGACAAAACAAAACCCACCTTGATTTAAGGTGGGTGATGGTTTTACGAAAGTGCTTCGATTTTGTTGAGGAATTCTTCGATAGGTTGATTACCGACCAGTTCTTCGGTATCATTGATCACGATCTTTGGAACCCCGGTCACATTGAACTTATTGGATAGCTCCATAAATGTCTGGGCTTCGATCATTTCTCCTTCGATATGCTTGTTGAGCATCGCCAACTGATGCGCTTTGGCAACTGCTCCCGGACAATGAGGGCAGCTGAGTGTAACAAACACTTTGATGTTGATCGGTTTGTCGATCTTGGCGATGCGTTTGGCAAGGTCTTCTGGCACTTCACTGTGAGCACCGGACATTTCGATCAAGGCTGGAATAAACGAGTTTATCTCATGACCCGCTGGGATCCCGTTGAATTTGACTCCTTGATAGTTGCGCTCATGATCCAAGATCACGAAGCTGGGGACCATTTCGATGTTGTATTTTTTGGCTTCTTCACTGTCTTTTTCTACATCCAATAATTCAAGATGGATTTTGTCGCTCAGTTCTTCGACTTCACCTAGCAGTCCTTTGGTTTCTTCACAGGAATAGCATTCGCCTTCTTTGGTGAAAAGGACCATGGTCACATCGTTGATCATGCTGCTGAAAATTTCTCTTAGTTGGTTTTGGATCTCTTCGTTCATCATTTTTTCCATGTTGGTTCCTCCTTATTGTGAAAAGTGATGGTTGATATACTCGTTGGCAGCCAAAGCTGCTTTGGCACCGTCTGCTACGGAAACGATGATTTGTTTGTATGATGCCGTCGTGACATCACCGGCTGCAAAGCATCCGGGTACGCTTGTCTGATGTCGATCATCGATGATGATCTCCTGAAACTCGTTGAGTTCAACGAAATGTTCAAACAATCCGCTGTTTGGTACATTACCGATTTCGATGAAGATGCCATCGGCATCGATGGAACGTGTTTGATTGGTTTGCTTGTCCAATACGATCACGTTGCGCATCATCGCATCACCTGCGATCTCCAGGATCTGGGTCTGTTTGAAGACCGTGATTTTAGGATCAGCGAACATTTTGTCTAAAATGATCTTGTCGGCACGAAACTCACTGCGATGGACCACGATCACTTCCGATGCCCATTTGGCGACATCGATCGCTGCTTCGACGGCTGAGTTTCCGCCACCGGCAATGATCACTCTTTTGTCTTTGAACAAAGGAGCATCACAGATGGCGCAATAGGCAACCCCTTTGTTGGCAAATTCCTGTTCGCCGGGAACTTGCAGTTTGCGGGGATTAGAACCGGTTGCGAGCAACAGTGTCTTGGCTTGATATGTTTTTTGATCGTTTGTTTTGACAAAAAACATGTCATTCTCTTTATGCAC
>CALFEZ010000206.1 GCA_937957895.1 uncultured Erysipelotrichaceae bacterium | reverse complement strand
ATAGCCTGCGAGGACGCCGTGGCCAAAACAATGTAAGCGCTTTATACTTAAAGTAGGTTCCGAGTTGAATCCGTCCTTAGGGATGCTTCAACCAATGGGTCAGTCATGGAAACAAACTGGCCTCCCACACTCGGAAAGGGACCGCAACATTTTTGCGGCCCGAGCAACATCAACACAACGATCAAGGGCTGCGCCCTTGATTTTTCAATTAAAAGGAGGCAAAACATGTCAACAGCTTATAATCTGAAGTTGCTTCGCGTCAATCTTTCAGATCAGACCTTCAAAACAGAAGCTCTGGACGAAAAATTGGCCATTAAATTCCTTGGAGGACGTGGCTTGGGAACCAAAATCCTCTATGATGAAGGAATTGCCAAAGTGGATCCGCTTGGACCAGAAAACAAAATGGTGTTTGCGACAGGACCACTTACAGGGGTGAATGTTCCTACCGGCGGCCGCTACATGGTCATCACCAAATCGCCGCTCAACAACATGATCACCAGCTCCAACTCCGGTGGAGAATGGGGTGCCCGACTAAAATATGCAGGCTATGATGCCATGATCGTTGAAGGCAAGGCAGAACACCCTGTATACATCGAGATCCACGATGAAAAGACCGTCATCCATGATGCCAGTGATCTGTGGGGCTTGACCTCTGAAGAAGTCGGAGAAAAACTAAAAGAAAGACACGGTCAAAAAGCATCCGTACTCAACATCGGACCAGCAGGTGAAAAACTATCCTTGATCGCTTCGATCATGAACGAAGCCGATCGTGCTGCCGGTCGTAGCGGTGTCGGAGCTGTCATGGGGTCTAAACACCTCAAAGCCGTGGTTGTTACGGCAACCAAAAACGTCATTGAGCCTAAAGACAAAGAAGCTCTGCGCGAATCCGTCAAACACTGCTTAAACTTGATCAGAGAAAACGGTGTTACCGGACAAGGGTTACCAACCTATGGTACAGCCGTGCTTGTCAACATCATCAACAACCTCGGTTCATTTCCAACCAAAAACTGGCAGGTGTCCGAGTTTGCCGAAGCTGAAAAGATCAGTGGTGAAACACTTAAAGAAAAACATATCGTCAAACAAGGATACTGTCATCGTTGTCCGATCGGTTGTGGTCGTGTCATCGAAAGAAATGGCAAACAAATTGGTGGTCCGGAGTACGAACCACTCTGGGCTTATGGAGCAAACTGTGCCATCGATGATTTAGAAGCTATCAACGAAGCAAACTTCTGGGCCAATGAAATGGGTCTGGATGCCATCAGTGCTCCGGCAACCATCGCTACCGCCATGGAATTATATCAAAGAGGATACATCACAGATGAAGACTGTGATGGAGTCCCACTGGTTTGGGGCAGCGGTGAAGCGATCATCGAATGGACAAAACGCATGGGAACTCAAGAGAACAAACTAGCTAAACTAATGGCACAAGGTTCCTATCGTCTGTGTGAATTCTACGGTGTTCCTGAGTTGTCCATGTCTGTCAAGAAGCTTGAATTGCCAGCATATGATGCTCGCGGTATCCAAGGGATCGGTATTACCTATGCCACATCCAATCGTGGAGGATGCCATGTTCGTGGCTACATGATTTCTCCGGAAGTATTGGGTCTGCCAGAACCTCTTGATCGTTTCGCAACTGAAAACAAAGCGTCCTGGACCAAAATATTCCAAGACCTGACAGCAGTCATCGATTCCACCGGTATGTGTTTGTTTACTTCCTTTGCTCTGGGAGCTCCTGAATATGCTTCCTTGGTCAATGGTGCTACCGGTACCAATTACGATGCTACTGAGCTGTTGCTTGTCGGTGAGCGTATCTACAACATCGAGCGTCTTTTCAACAAAGAAGCCGGCATGAAGTCTGAAGACGATACACTTCCAAAACGTATCTTGGAAGAGCCGATCCCAACAGGTCCTTCCAAAGGCGAAGTCAGCAAACTGCATGTCATTTTGCCTCAGTACTATGATCTACGTGGGTGGGTGGATGGATTCCCGACCGAGGAAACGATCCAACGCTTGGGTTTATAGAAGAGTAAAAGGAAGATAACATCTTCCTTTTCGATAAGGAGAGTTTATGTTGGAAGTGAGATTGTTTGCGTATTTTCGTGATAACCGCGGCAAAGTGCTTCACTTGGAGCATAAGGATTTTCCAGATCCCAAAAGCATCCTGGATCATCTGGACATCCAAGAAGTGGATGTAGCGATCCTGCTTGTCAATGGCCGTCATGCCCCGGCAGATACTCCATTGAATGACGGAGATATCATAGCATTCTTTCCTCCCGTAGCCGGAGGATAAGTGTATCAAAAAGGTTTTCGGTACCAAACTGAAAACCTTTTTTCATGCTTTTTTACTATCGAAAACATCGTGTTCTTCACATCATTCGGTGTAATCCTTTATCGCCCCATCAATCAAGTACATAGGATGCATCCAACCCTTTTTTCATGTAATATAAAGGCAACACAGAACAATGGAGATACCCATGTCACAAACAAAACCACCCGTCAGTTATCGCACATTCCTCAAAGATGTTTTGATCTGTTCATTGGGGGCTTATGGTTGTCCCGAAGCGCATTAT
>CALFEZ010000205.1 GCA_937957895.1 uncultured Erysipelotrichaceae bacterium | reverse complement strand
ACATGAAAATCGATGAAGATGTGATTACCGGATTTTCGTGAACGGATCTTGTGGGCACTGAGTACCTGATCATGTGAAAGCACAATGTCTTCGATCTTGTTGGGATCGATGGCAATGGCATCGGTCAGTTCCAGTGAGCTTTCCTTGAAAATACCAAAGGCAGTATGGAAAATGATCAGGGAGATGAGCAGTGAAGTCACACCATCTAACCAGATCGGTGCTGAAAAATACTTGATCAAGATCAGATTGAACAAGACACCTACAGAGATAAAGATATCCGAAGCAGTGTGTTTGGAATCGGCAACCAGGATGGTCGATCCCAATTTGTTTCCGATCCATCGCTGATATGCTGCCACAAAGATGTTTACGGCCAAGGCAAAGACGATCAGCCAGATAGTGATCGTTCCCGGTGTTTCAAAACTCGGATCCATAAACGAACGGATGCTTTTGAAAAACACTTCGATGCCCAAAAAAGTGAGCAATGCTACGATAAACAAGGTTGCCAGCGTTTCATAGCGTTGATGTCCGTAAGCATGATCTTCATCGACCGGTTTTTTGGCGACATGCATGCTGATCAACCCGACGATGTTGGATGAACCATCAGCCAATGAATGATATCCGTCAGCCAAAATACTGCCGATCCTGGTAAACAGACCGACACTGATCTTGATGATACTGACAAGAAGGTTCAAAAACAGTGTCAGCCACAATACTCGGATGACTTCTTTGTTTCTTTTCATACAAGCATTTTATCACTTTACGATGTCATTGACACCCATTATAGATACAAATAACGAGATTTATCATACAATAAAACAAAAAGGAGTCATCATGTTCAGTGAGGTAAAATTGTTTCAGGTAAAACCAGATAAAGTAGATGTCTTTGAAGCACTTATCCAACAAATGCTATCATTTCAAAAAGAGTGTGAAGGGTGTCATACCATTCGTTATGTCAAACGATCCCATGTATTTGACACCATCCAACAACCACCCAGACCCCTCAAAAAGATCATCAAAAGCGTCAAGTATCTTTCCTACTGGGAGTTTGAGACGATCAACCAGTATGCCGAGGCTACCAAGGTATTTTTTGAGTTGTTTGAAAAGCAGACTGCACGTTGTCTTTTGGTTCCCTTTGATATTTATTGTGGGGAAAATCAAAAAATCATTGACATATCGTGACAACATCAGAGAATAAAATAAAACAATAAGGCGACCTCACCGTATGGGCTGCTTTTTCCCCTACAAAGATCAACTTCCCAATGGAATTGCCGTTGGTACTTTCACGCCGATCCATCTGAGCGTATTGGCATTTCTGTTTGCCATGATGGCCATCTTGATATTACGATACAAATCCAAAGATGCCGATACCCGACATCGCTTTTTATTGTTTATGGCATGGCT
>CALFEZ010000204.1 GCA_937957895.1 uncultured Erysipelotrichaceae bacterium | reverse complement strand
CAAGCTTCCATATGTCGAAAGCACTGTCTTATCGAAAAACCCTTTTTCTGCCAAAACAGCATATTGGGCCATGGCCTTATGCCCGGCAGAAAGCATGAAACGATCTCTTAAAGGATGTTTTGGATCATTTGGGAATGTTTTCATCACATGAAAATACAGTGCAACAACGATGTCGATGCAAGACAGTGCTCCTCCCATGTGACCACTCTTCCCTGCTTCTATCATCGTCAAAACATTTCTTCTAGCACGTTGAGCATGCAACTGTAATTTGAGAATGTCCAAATTTTCCATCCTTGTCTCCATAAATGGAATCATGAAGCAACATCATGCCAAATCATCCACTATATCCAATCATTCCATACTATACTTGTATATACAATAAAACCTTTTCCTCGGTTTGTCAATATCATCACCATCAAATGTCGAGAATATTCGACAAGAGACTATTTTTATCTTGTATATATATGTGTTATTATTGTGTAAATGGTCATCATTGTCAAGATAACCACCATCGTTTACTTCGTATCATTTCATTCAAACAAAGCCTGGCTTTGTGCGATTTCCATTTGAGTATCAAAGGAGCCCAAACAATGACTCTAAACAAAAACAGTCCAATCCCGCTATGGGAACAACTCAATCAAGTATTGATCGAAAAAATTCAAAAGGAATGGGAACCTGGAGACAAGATCCCATCAGAGAATGAATTGAGCAAAGATTATGAACTCAGTCGCATGACTGTTCGTGCTGTTTTGACCCGCCTTGTTGAACATGGATTATTGTATCGTGTTCCGGGCAAAGGAACATTCGTTGCAGAAAAGAAGAACATTATTACTCCTCTTCCCTTTATGGGTATCCGTGAGCAACTTGAAGGTCAAGGTGTTCAGATCAATACGACTGTACTCAGAAATGAGCGTGTCCAGTTGACTGAGCGTGTTGCCAACATCCTCAATGTTCCCGTTGGTAGTGAAGTCCATCTTGTCGAACGTCTACGCTACATTGGGGATGAAACACTTAGTGCGCATCGATCCTACTTGAAACTGGATGGAACGATGTTGATAGAAAACCCTGAGAGACTTGTCAATGATCAACTTTGTGTAATTTTAGAAGATTCCTATCAGATCAGACCGACTTTGATCAAAGAGACACTGGAATCCGTATATGCTACGACCAAACTCAGTAAAAAACTCAATGTTGATGACACCTATCCTTTGCTTCATTTAAAGGACTACAAGTATGTCAATGGAGTGATTTTCGAATACTCGGAAGTCTATATCAAAGCCGACAAGATCAAGCTTTCTTTTGAGTACAACATCCAAAGTCGGTAAAATGATTCTAGCCTACTAGTTTATAACGTTATAAAGATCAATGACCTTTGATCTTTTTTGCAGTTGATCTATCTTGTTTGTCGATGTCCAGTGTTTCTTTTCATTGTTTCTGTTTCGACAATCCGATATAATTTCGTCAAGGAGAAGCACTCAATGAGATATTACTATGTAGAATCACCCTATACAGATCCATACATCAATCTTGGATATGAGGAATGGATGTTGGATAATCTTGATTTAGACGAAGGACTTTTCTATCTTTGGCAAAACCAGCATACGGTCGTCATCGGAAGAAATCAAAATGCATACAAAGAATGCAAAGTAAAACAGCTCATCGAAAGCAATGGCAAGCTGGCCAGACGCTCATCGGGTGGTGGTGCAGTGTATCATGATCTTGGAAACCTCAATTTTACCTTTATCCTCCCTAACGAGATCTACGATGTACATCGCCAATTGGAGGTTATTATTGATTCATTGCGCTATTTTGGTATCGAGGCCACATTTGTCGGAAGAAATGATATCGAAGTTGCCGGAGCCAAGATCAGTGGCAATGCCTTCGCCAAAAAAACAACCCATCACTTGCACCATGGAACACTCTTAGTCCATGTCAATATGAGCGATCTTACGAGATATCTGAATGTTTCTTCGATCAAGATGCAATCAAAGGGAGTTGAATCGGTTCGTAAACGTGTTGCCAACCTGACTGAGTTTAATTCAGAGCTAACCATATCAGAGCTAAAGAAACAGCTAAAAAACCGTTTCGAAGTCATGTATGACACCCAGCTCATACCGATCAACATGGATCTGGAACACTGTAAAGCCATGATCGCGAAGTATCAAAGCGAACAATGGCAAAGAAATGTGATTTTTCAATTCGATGCCCAATTGCATCACAAGTTCACCTGGGGTGAAGTACAAGCATTCTTCACTGTTGATCAAGGCATCGTTAAAACGGCGAAAATATTCTCAGATTCGCTTTTTCCTGATTTTGTTGAAGCACTTGAAACTATTCTTCATGATATCCATTATGACAAAGAATCATTTGTCGGTGCCATACAAAGATTAAACAAAGAAAACCACTCCATGGCAATGGAGTTGGTGGATTATCTGTTTAATGGTCACTAAAATGTCTATTACGATAACAAAGGAGCACTCACATGGAATACCAAGAAAAAGCAAAACTACTATTTAACAGGGGGCAAAATTGCTCTCAAGCAGTCGTAGGAGCCTTTTCTGACATTGTATCCGTAGATGAGGATGATCTTTTAAAGATCGCATCATCTTTTGGTGGCGGAATGGGTCGTATGGGTGAGGTATGCGGTGCTCTGACCGGAGCATTTATGGTCGTAGGATTGTTACAAGGATATGCAAAACCCATCGAACGGGAACTCAAAGAAAAATACTATCAAAAAATAGCTGATCTTGCAGAGCGATTTAGACAAGAGAAAGGTTCGATTTTGTGTCGAGATTTACTTGAGACAAACAAGAACATGGCGTTTCCACCAGGAGTCAAACAATGTGAACATTTGATCCAACATGCTGTATTGTTGGTAGAAGAAATGATCAATGAAAAGTGATCCATCGATCAACTATGATGACTTGCAACTTGATTTTGCACAAAAAAAGAATAGCCGCAAAGGCTATTCTTTTTTATGTAAAATTGATTACTAAGGTCTGAAGGATTGTACAGCTTTAACTGCTGCTTGCCATCCTTTGTATAGACTTTCGCGAACATCAGGAGCAAGTGCTGGTTCGAAGCGTCTGTCGAGTTTCCAGTTATTGGTTACATCGTCAGTGCTTGTCCAGTATCCAACTGCCAATCCTGATAGGAATGCTGCTCCAAGAGCTGTTGTTTCTTGAACAACTGGGCGCTCAACAGGAACACCTAGGATATCGCTTTGGAATTGCATCAAGAAGTTATTCTTAACAGCACCACCGTCAACTTTTAGAGCGGCAAGTTTGATTCCGGAGTCGATTTCCATTGCAGCTAGGACATCGCGTGTTTGATATGCGATGGATTCCAAAGCAGCACGTGTTACGTGAGATCTGTTAGAACCTCTGGTCAATCCAAGAATAGCACCACGAGCTTTGTCATCCCAGTATGGAGCACCTAGTCCAACAAATGCTGGAACAAAGTATACGCCGTCTGCGGAATCAACTTTGGTTGCCAATTCTTCTGATTCTGGAGCTGAATGGACTAGTTGTAGACCATCACGAAGCCATTGAATGACAGCACCGGTAATAAAGATAGAACCTTCAAGTGCGTATTCAACTTTTCCGTCTAAGCCCCATGCCAATGTGGTCAAAAGACCATTTTTGCTTGGAACACCTTTTTCACCAGTGTTCATAAGCATGAATGAACCTGTTCCATAGGTGTTTTTCGCCATACCTGGTTTGAAGCAAGCTTGTCCGAATAGAGCAGCTTGTTGGTCTCCAGCGATACCGGCGATAGGTACTTCTTGTCCGAAGAAGTGGTAAGAAATCGTTTTGCCATAAACATAGCTTGAAGGCAATACTTCTGGCAACATGTTCGCAGGAACATTTAGGATTTCAAGAAGTTCTTCGTCCCATTTAAGGTCATAGATGTTGTACATCAAAGTACGAGATGCGTTGGAGTAGTCAGTGACGTGAGCTGTTCCACCGCTTAACTTCCATACCAACCATGTGTCGATGGTTCCAAATAGCAATTCGCCTTTTTCAGCTTTTGCTCTTGCACCTTCAACATGATCAAGGATCCATTTTACTTTTGTTCCGGAGAAATAAGCATCAACAACCAAGCCGGTTCTGTCACGGAATAGTTGTTCTTTACCTGCAGCTTTGATTTCATCACAGATAGGAACTGTTTGACGTGATTGCCAAACGATTGCATTGTAAACTGGAATACCTGTGTTTTTGTCCCAAACAACGGTTGTTTCACGTTGGTTGGTGATACCGATACTAGCAATTTGCTCAGGTTTGATCTTCGTTGTGATCAATACTTCTGACAATACTGCCAATACACTTGTCCAAATTTCGTTTGCGTTGTGCTCAACCCAACCTGGTTTTGGA
>CALFEZ010000203.1 GCA_937957895.1 uncultured Erysipelotrichaceae bacterium | reverse complement strand
CTTGCTCTGTTTCAAAACAAATACCATAGACCCGTTGAAGCATGGGATTGGATGCATCCCCTTTCCAATATGCTCCTGACACTTTGAGCAATTTGAAGTGTTTGAGTTGTTTTGTGGAATCGACATGAGGTCCACGACAAAGATCCATCCAGTCTCCCTGACGATAGATCGAAATGATTTGTTCTTCTTCATCCATGTTGTTTAGAAGATCTTGTTTGTATTTGTCATTGGCAAACAATGCGATGGCTTGTTCTTTGCTGACTTCTTCACGAATGATGCGCTTTCCGTCTTTGGACAGCTTTTTCATCTGTTTTTCGATCTTCTCCAGATCTGCCTGCGTTAAAACATCCTCCCCGATGTCAACATCATAATAGAACCCATCGGTGATCACAGGCCCTACCCAAAACTGTGCGTGCGGATACAAAATCGAAATGGCTTGGGCCATCAAGTGTGCACATGAATGGTTCATGACACTCAACTGCGGATGTTCTTTGATATTGATCATATTTTCCCTCCTATCAATAAAAAAAGACCTTCGCCTAAGGACGAAGATCTCGCGGTACCACCTTAGTTCACGGCAAAACCATGCACTTATCGCCTTAACGCGGCTTACGGGATCTTTTCGAAGATCCAACTTCAGGGCGGTAAATCAAGTTGCTGCGATATTTTTCCACCAACCAAATATCTCTCTATATTCACAAATCAAGACTGTTGTCCCTATCATCGTTTATGGATACATTAAACAAAAGTTTCACGTGATTGTCAATCTAAATGACAAAGTTTCCGTTATCGAAGATCACGATCTCTGTGTTATCGGATAAAACGCCAACGATTTTCATGTCCCTGCTTCCAAACATGAAGTCCTCATGATTCATGGATACATTCATTCCCACTGCTTTGAGTTGTTCTTCATCCATCTGCAACCCACCTTCCACGTTCATCGGATATGCACGTCCCAATGCCAAATGGCAGGATGCATTCTCATCAAATAACGTATTTAAAAATAAAATATTTGTATT
>CALFEZ010000202.1 GCA_937957895.1 uncultured Erysipelotrichaceae bacterium | reverse complement strand
CCAGGATGTTACCCTCATGCAAGACATCCTGAGGATGCAGATCATCGGTACACAACATGCAGCGGTGTACGTTGGTATCGTTGACGGCTTTGATCAGGTCTTTGAGGTTTTTGGCTGCCGATCCCTGGCGGATGGCGACATACATGCCAAGTTGTAAGCGATCATGCATTTGTTGGATGGTACTGCACTCATGATCGGTTTTGATGGCAGCAGCTCGATAGCCCTTCAGTTGATGAGAATCGATCGTCGGACTGTGTCCGTCGATGATCTTGTTTTGAAAAAGGGCCAGCTTGCGTAAGGCGGTATCGTCTTTGTTGATGATGGCAAACTCATCCATAAACTCCGCCAGTCCCAATACTTTGGGATGGTCCATCAACAGTGCCAGCTTTTCAGCCGTCAATGGTTCAGCTGCCGGATCGATGGCTGCTGCCGGGACACATGATGGCAACATGAAGTACATGTCTGTTTTGGCATGTTTGGCATCTTCCATCATCCACAGGATGCCATCGATCCCACTGACATTGGCAATCTCATGAGGATCAGCGATGATCGTGGTCGTACCGGTTTGAAGCAGAGCACCATCAAGTGCGGAGGGGGTTAGCATCGTTGATTCGATGTGCATGTGAGAATCGATCAATCCCGGGATCAGGTATTTGCCGGTGGCATCGATGATCGAACGTGCCTGAATATCTTTTCCCAGACTTACGATCATACCATCGACGATACCAACGTCCAATGTGTGAAACTCTTGAGTGAACACGTTGAAAACATGTGCTCCTTTGATCAGTGTGTCGACAGGAAGCTGGTTGAGTGCGTAGTCGATACGCTTTTTCAATGATGTTACATCCACGTGAGAAAATGTTGCCATGACGTGATTCCCCCGGATATTTTTACAAGTGTATCACACATTGGAGAATATGACCATATGAGCAGGGTGATTTTGTTTGAAATTCAATGGAAATCCGTCAACCTCAAGTCAAAATAGTTTAAACTGATGGGAATATGCTATATTGAAGATAAAGAGAATGTGTATCAGGATGACCTGATAATTGAAAGGATAATCGATGCCATCGATGGTCAAATGGTGATCAAAGATCATCTTTTTTGGTGGTTGACCATCAGCTGGAACGTATGGGGCACAACATGAAAACATGGAAGAAAGTACTCGTTGGGTTACTGGTCGTCATTGGGATTTTGGCAGGGATCGTGTTGAATGCTGCCTTTGGCAATCCCATCAGCAAAAGCATTGCTCAAAGAAAAGCACTGGCGTATTTTGAGGACACCTATCAGACATCTTTTGTGGTGTATGACTCGTATTACAACTTCAAGATGACGGATTATGTCTTTGAGATGGGACCAGAGGATGATCCGACGATCCGCTTTGATACGTTTTTGTTTGTTCAGGACATCACCGATCCATATGGAGGCATTTTGAGTTCGAAAAAACTCAAGGAAGATGTCAGGGCACTGTTTGAGGGGATCTACGATGATCTGATCGCATCGATCCATGTCTTTGAAGATCCGTTGACAGGCT
>CALFEZ010000201.1 GCA_937957895.1 uncultured Erysipelotrichaceae bacterium | reverse complement strand
AGCTATGTCAAATGTTCCATCTTCATTGACATCCCATTGTTTTTGGTTGTTTTTCAATGACCTGTGCAATCCATCTAACATCAATTCTAAATCCGATTGATTGATCATCCCATTATCATCGAAGTCCCCCAGTGTGTAAAACCTGACTTGGATATGAACATCTTTATCCACAATATAGGTAGTTTGGTTATACTTCTGACCATTAACGATCAAATAATCTAATCTTCCCATATCAAAAAGCTCTACACTGATCGATAGCTCACATCCATCGATAACGGTGAGAGATGTAATTTCAAAATTATCACACCATAGACTTACAGATCCTCCAATACCTTTGCTTATCAGGCTAACTTGGTGGTTTGGTTTGTTCTTTACTTCGATCATAAATGATACCGAATGGTCATGATGGCGAATCATGATTTCAATCTGTCCGATCGTTTCAGTACTCCCTAATACTTCAATATCCAATATTTCATGACTTGAACCATCCTGATATATGACCCTCACTTCCATGTCATCGAGTTGAAGTGGTTCATCCACAAAATATAACCGTTTGCTAGGATATCGCTCAAAGTAAAGATATTCGATGTCAGACTGATTGACTTCGAATCTGTGGATATTTTGTAAAACAGGTCGAAAATCCATAACCCATATCATTGAGAAATCAAAACCGATAAACATCTGTTCATCCATCAAAAATGCAGTTTCAATATGATCTGCTGAAAAGGATGGTGTATTATCCGTGTGATAGTTTTGACTGATTGGGCTTCCATAACTTAATCCTATAATGGGTTTGGCATATTTGTTTGGATCTTGCCATATTTCTATAGGCACATTATGAAGTAACCCACCATTAAAAAAAGAGCGGAATACTCCCATGGCAGAAGCTTCATCTCGCCCAACGATCCCACCTGCTGCACAGTTGATCGACGATGCATCTTGACATGCTTTAGCTTGTATCTTTCCTTCGACATGAACATCCGAAATCATGGAACTCCGACCGAGTCTTCCGATGATTCCGCCGATCCCAATGCTTTGACCCGTGATGAGTGCTTTGCAATACACCTTATCGATCGTTGCATAGTACCCATAACCAGTCTCTCCTCCAACATACATTCTTCCTACTATACTTCCAGAAATGGCTAACAAGCTCACGGATGCATACTCAATATTTCCTGCAATCGCTCCTACATAATCGATACCGCGAATATCCACATCTTTCATGATTAGATCTCGTACTTGCTTGTTTCGATTGGTCGTTTTTGCAATCCGTCCAAAAAGGCCCACATAATTCTGATCGCGGTCGATGGTGAGTCCTATGATCGCATGTCCATTCCCATCAAAACTTCCTGCAAACGGTGATCCGAATGTCCCTATCGGATCCCACCCTCTGCCTTGATGGAAGAACTTACCAGCTGGATCTTGTGTGTCGTATGTCAGATCGATGTCATTCATCAAAACATAATAGCAAGTCAGACATTTACGGACATCATGAAGATCTTGGGTGGTGAAGATCTCAATGGGTTGTGATGCCTGAACACCCATGTTCATACACTTTACTGCTACCCCAAAAAACATGAAAAAAATCAAGAAATACATTATTACTTGATCGGAATCAAAACGATTAACTTGTTTCAATTGGTCGTCCTACTTTCGTTATACTAGAATTATAGCACTCGATATTAAGGATGATAATATAAGAAAACCTCTTAAAAGAGGTTTTTGGTTCAATCATTCATTGTTTTTGCAATCAAAGCTTGGATTTCATTGTATACTTCTTGTCGTGGCATCATATAGTAAATCAATCTTTCTGGATCATTTGCACTTGGTAGCATCACACCATCTCCAACCATTGATTTTGAGGTGAAATTCCAGTTGATGTTTTGAGTGATCTGACGATTGACTACTTTAAGAAGATCATCAGATGTGGCATTGGTATCCACGGATTTTGCCGTTTGATTGATAATGCTTTCGATCCTGAAAATCTGTGAGGGTGATGTCAATTTTCGGATAATGCCTTTGATCACTTCCTGTTGGTTGAGACCACGAGTGATATCTCCTCCAGGAAGTTTTTTTCTTTCTCTGGAGAACGCAAGAGCTTGTTCGCCATTCATCGTATTCATGCCATATCTGACAAGGAATGAAGGTAGTTCTTGTGGATAAAATGAGTACTCCGAGTACACCTCGATATCCCCAATCACATCGATGATGCTGATGAACGATGTGAAGTTTACTCGCGCAAACAAATCGATCTCAAGATTCATGAAGTTTTCTATGGTGTCGATCGAACAGTTGACCCCATACACTCCTGCGTGTCCTAGTTTATCTTTTTGGTCGTTTCTGCAAGCTATCGGTAAATACAAATCTCTTGGTAATGAAACCTGAAGGATCTCACCTTTGTTTGGGTTAACAAACATCAAGATGTTAACATCCGAGCGTGAACGATAACTCAATGGTCCTTCAGTGTCAATCCCACTGATGTATACAACAAATGGATCTTTAGCGAAATCCGTATCTGTACGCGTCGTATCCCGCTCATACTCTTTTTCAACTTCAAATATGACCCTGACTTTTGCCCAAAAATCGGGATAATCTTCATCGAACAGCGAAACCATTGAGT
>CALFEZ010000200.1 GCA_937957895.1 uncultured Erysipelotrichaceae bacterium | reverse complement strand
CCAACGATGTTGTTGACATTGTTGTATAGCTTATAGATAAAATCGATCGCATCATTGACGAGGGTGTTAAGACGACGCGTGTCCAAAGGATCAACATTCAATACCGAATGGATCGTTTGCGTCATTTGCTTGGCTCGCTGAAGATCACCTTCATAGGATTCAGAGATGGCCGGCAAGCGATGTTTCCGGATCTTGACCTGGATTTCATTCACGATCAAATGAAGCTTTAAAAGCTGCTTGTTGGCCCTTGCTTCGTCACTTTTGGCCTGCTGAAACAAGTTGAGATGACTTTTGAGGGTCTGATAAAGCTGGTTCATGTCGTTTGTTGCTTCTTTGATCGACAAGACGATGGTAGTGGAAGGAACCTTGTTGTCCTTATGCAGTGATTGAAGTTTCGACAAGGTATCTTTGCCATCGGTCAACATGCCTTCTGCCTGTGAAAGCACCGGTTGAGATTGCTTTAGTCCGTATCTGTATCCAAGCTGGTTGACATCGAGTTGAAGTTTTTCAAACTGCTCGACGTTTGCTTTGATCGTGTCTTCGAGTTGTCTGATAAGCTGATTGGCCTCATGATGAGCTTTGGATTCATGATCAAGACCCGCTTTGAGTTGTTGCAATCGCTTTTGGCTTTCCTGACAATGTTCTTCAACTTTATGATATACACCATTTCTCAGTTGTGTGAGATCGTCTTTTAGGGTTGAAGAGATTAGTTCGAGGTTTCTGGTAACATCCAGATGATCGACATGGACTCCCTTTTGTTTCAGTTGATTATACAAAAAGGCAACATCATCGATCATGGCCGGTAATACACCTTTGGTTTTTGCGATCAATTCCGGAAGATGTTCAAGCTGCCCTTTCAGTTTCTGGATACCTTCATCGATCTCGAATGCTTTCTCTTTTGCTTTTTCAAACTCAGAAGCAAACATCCACTCTTCAAACGAGGTAAAAAGTCGTTCGATATTGGTCACTTCATCACTCAATGTCTGCATACTCAAAGCCAGTGTTTGACTTTCATTGGCTATGGTGGCCTTGCATAATCTGAACTCGTCTTTGAGTCGGGTGATTTCAGAACGCTGCTGCGTTTCATCTTCAAGGATCGTTGAAAGTTGTTGATCAAGCTGATGGACCGAAGTCTCAACGATACTCAGCATGTTTTGGGTGTCTAATGACCACTCTGATGCTTGTTTGATTTTTCCTAAAAGAATCGCATCTTCGATATCAGCAAGATTTTGAGAAATCTGTTTGAGCTGATCATCGATCGATTGATACTCTGTCTGTGCTTGTGTAACGGTATCTTGAAGTTCAGTATTGGTCTTAGCCAAAGCAACTGCTTTGTTGATTTTAAAGGACAAAGGCACACTTTTGCTGCGATTGTACGTCACTTCAAGTTCATTGAGTTTGCGATTGACTTTCATGCGTTGCCATCTTCGTATCAACAAAAAAACCAACAGTATGACAAATACGCCACTAATAATAACCAAGACCTGTTGCTGGGCAAAAAATACGATTAGTTCATCAAACATGGAAGTTCACCTCGTCGTTTTTATTCTATCATAAATGCATACGCAAAAAAACACATCCTGCTGTGTTGGGATTTATCATGTCAAGGATGATATTGCCTTTGATCTTCGTGTTTTGGTTGTTTTCTTGCCAACACGTGAAATCACCTGTTTGATTGACATGATACAGACATTGTGATATTGTTGTATGGCATTAAATGATAGCAGAAATCGATGCTTGAAGAAACGGCGTTTATCACACGTACTTGTGAAGGTGAGTAACTGGCTGCTAACAGCGAAATCCCTTAGATAAACACCCCTGCAAGTGATTGGTCCCTGTTATTGTTTTATAGCCATAAAACAATAAAGGAGGAAATATGGCAAGAGTTAAAGGACCGGTATGGAAAAAGTCCAGACGTTTGGGTTTCTCTGTTTTAGAAACAAACGAAGAACTTAAAAAACGTCAATACCCACCAGGGCAACATGGCCCAAGCCGCAGAGTGAAGTTATCCAACTATGCTTTGCAGTTAAGAGAGAAACAGCGCATTCGTTTTATGTACGGGGTGACAGAACGTCAGTTCTACAACACCTACCTTAAAGCCGTTAAAATGGGTGGCGTAACCGGTCACGATTTTCTATCGTTGTTGGAAGCACGTCTTGACAATGTTGTGTATCGAATGGGTCTTGGACGGACAAGAGCTGCTGCTCGTCAATTAGTCAACCACGGACATATTCTGGTAGATGGCAAGAAGGTCGATATCCCATCGTATTCTGTCAAACCTGGACAAACGATCGAAGTGAAAGAAAAGTCCAGAGGTTTGGAAGCGATAGCAGATTCACTTGAGGCAACACTCAATACAGTTGACTTCGTGACATTTGACAAAGAAGCCAAAAAAGGAGTCTTTGTTCGCTATCCTGAACGCAATGAACTCAATGCTGAAATCAATGAAGCATTGGTAGTTGAGTTCTATAGCAGATAGTCAAAAAAATACACCCTGCGAGGGTGTTTTTTTATTCCGGAAGAACCGGTTGATAAAACTGGATCTTGTCACGGAGCTCTTTGATCTGTTGTTCGCGTTGAAGTGAGAAATCAAACAATTGTTCCACTTCCAATGCAATGATTTCATTGATGATATCTTGCCGATCGAACTCGTCTGTTTGATGCATAGGTATCCTTTCTTTTTATTATCTTTTGCGGATGATGTCCATGGGGTGACGAACATTGAAAATCGTTTGTGGGATCAAAAACAACCATGTTATAGCAAAGTATACAAACATCGATAGTCCTCCAAAAAGGGCCAGATACAACAGTGTAATCCACCTGGGTACCTCAAGATAAGGAACACCCATCCATATGGATGCATAATACACGATACCACTGACCATGATCCCCAAAAACATAAACAACAATCTGCGAAGGATGCCTCTATAGCGGAGACCATATTGTTTCGACAATAGATAAAGATTGACGGATATGATGACCAAAGATGAAAGATAAGTCGACAAGATCGCACCACCATATCCGATCCAAAGCATCAGCGGATACATCGATATCAACTTGATCAGAAATCCCAAAGCCAAAACCCAAATGACTTGTCGCCGAAGACGGACTGTAAGCATGATGGTCGTTACTACCGGAGACAAGGCCAAAAAGACACCTCCAAAAGCAGCATAGCGCAACACTTCCCCACCCAGCATGGCGTTTTCAAAATAAAAAAGATAATAGATAGGGAAAGCAAAAAAGAACAATCCAGCCGATAATGGCATCGCAAAATACAGTACTGTTTCAATGGCATCATAGATGTTCTTCTTTATCAGTCTGCGATCAGCGATCATGATCGCTTCACTGATATATGGAATCACTGCTGCTGAAAAGCCCAATGCAAGGACCTGAGGGATCGATGTCAACTTGCTGGTTGTGAACATAATCATGGTAAAAAGCAATTTCACCTGCTCTTCGCCATCAATGATCAGAAACATGACACGATTGAATAAAAACAGGTTAACTACCGAGAAACTGTTTCCCAAAAAGCTGATGATCACATATGGAATCGAAAAATAGAGCACTTCTTTTAGGATATCAGACACAGGTATCGCACTTTTTTGCAGCTCCCCTGCTTCTTGTTTGAGTTGAGCAACCAATCTTCTGTCTTTGACAGACAGATGAACGATGGCCATTACACCTGCTATGACTGCACCTGTTACTGCTGCATATACG
>CALFEZ010000199.1 GCA_937957895.1 uncultured Erysipelotrichaceae bacterium | reverse complement strand
TTCTTCACATACCGCCACTCGAAGTTCAATGAGATGAACTGTATCATCCTCAGTGCCGGGTTGCGTATCCAAAAAGGGGAATACAACGACATCTTCAATCGGATGATGGAGTTCAAACGTGAGCGTTACATGAAACAACCCCGCAACTATCCCAATGCCGGAAGTGTCTTTAAAAGACCATATAAAAACGGAGAGAGTTTGTTTGTGTGGAAGCTGTTCGATGAAGTCCAATTACGTGGATATCGGATTGGAGGAGCTCAAATATCAGAAAAGCATCCTGGGTTTATCGTCAATGTAGACCATGCTACATGCAAAGATTGTCTTGATTTGATATCAGAGTGTCAAACCAGGGTTTCAGACCGATTTGAAGTTGACTTGGAACTTGAATGGCGCGTGATCGAATAACCTACCTATAAGCGGTGATTTTCCGCTTTTTTTGTTCATATGGTTTGCATAAGAGATGTTCAAAGCATACAATATTGCTAGTCATCAGGAGGTATATCATGAAGTTTGATGTAATCGATGGAAAAAAACTATATTCGTTTGTCGTGTCAGGTGCACGGAATTTGATCGTCAATGAGCACAATCTCAACAAGATCAATGTGTTTCCGGTTGCTGATGGGGACACGGGAACGAATCTGGCATTGACAATGAGGACTGTTTTAAGCAATGCCAAATCACAGGACAGAGCCGATGTGACGATGGACTCTATTGCCAAGGTTGCTGTGGAGAATGCCTATGGCAATTCGGGTATGATCTTCGCACAGTATCTCAACGGACTGGCCATGGGTCTTCAAAACAAAGAGTCCATCAGCAAAGATGAGTTTGTGGAGGTTGTGGAAAATGCCGTGAGCTATGCTTATCAGGCAGTATCCTCACCCAAGGAAGGGACAATTCTCACTGTCATGAAACAATGGGCAGAGGATATGCGTTCAAACATGGCTGAAGAATTCGAAACGTTGTTTGAAAAGTCAGTCCATAGTGCCAAGGATGTTGTCGATCAAACAAAGTTCAAGTTGAAAGTGCTCATGGAAAACAATGTCGTTGATACCGGAGCCAAAGGATTTTTGTTTTTTATCGAAGGGATCTTGCATTATATCAAAACCGGTAAGCTGGAAGACAATGATTTCAAAGCAGCCGAGCTGGATGATGTGGTTGAGATCCGACCCGATACCAATGTCGGAGAAAACCGTTATTGTAGTCAGTTTTTGATTCGGACAGAAAAACCTGTCGAGTACTTTAAAGGACTTCTTTCAAACAAGGGGGACTCATTGGTCGTCACCCAAAAAGACGATTATGTCCAAGTGCATCTACACACGCCATCACCGGAACAGATCATGTCAGTTTTGGTCAAAGAGGGCACCGTCACCAATCATAAGGTCGATGATATGCAACTTCAAGCTAACCTGATGCACGCTCCACTTTCCAAGATCGCGATCGTCACTGATTCGATTGCTGATCTTCCGAAAGAATTTGTCGATAAACATCAAATCACGGTCATTCCATTGAATCTGATCGTCGAATCGACAGTCTACTTGGATAAAGTAACCATGACACCAGATAACTTCTATCAATTTCTGGATGATTATAAAATGAACCCAACCTCTGCACAAGCTACTCCGGAAGTACTCGAAAGAGCTTTTTCGGCAGTATTGAAAAATGCGGATGCGATGATTGGGATTTTCGTTTCATCCAAAATGAGTGGGACCTACAACAATATCTCGCGTGTGATCAGCAAGATGAACGTTGAAGGCAAAAAAATCGCATTGATCGATTCGAAAGTCAACTCTGTGGCAGAGGGCATGTTGGTCATGGAAGCTGCAAAGTTGCGCGAACAAGGAGCTTCATTTAAAGATATCGTTGAACAGATCGAGGCAAAGATCGCAAAAACACATATTTATGTCAGTGTCAAAGACCTTAAATACATGATCCGAGGTGGACGTGTATCCAAAGTCCAAGGCATCGTATTGTCTAAGTTGAAACTAAAACCCGTCATTTCAATCGATCCTGAGGGCAAAGGAGCGATCTATGCCAAAACATTGTCAGTAAAAAGTGCTGAAAAGGCTATACTCAAAAAGATCAAAAAAGACATGGAAGAGTCCAAAATCGAAAAGTACAGCATGGTGTATGCAGATGATCCTACTATCATGGAAGAGTTTGTTGGGAAAGTCGAGAAAATCATTGGCAAAAAACCGGAGTATGTTGAATCGATCTCTCCGATCGTGGGATTGAATGCCGGTAATGGAGCCTTTGCCATTGGGTATATCAAATCATGAGCATCGAGATCATCGTCTTGCTGTTTGTCTACTTTACTGGTTGGTATGCTTTGGCGACTTACATGAAAAATGCCGGTATCATTGACATTGGATGGGGACTTGGTTTTGTGATCGTGGCATTGTTTCAGCAGATCATTCAGGCAACTGCCATTGGATGGATCTTGGTGAGCATGGTAGCACTTTGGGGATTGAGACTTGCATATCACATTGGAAAACGCAACTTAGGAAAACCGGAAGATTTCCGCTATGCGAACTTCAGAAGAGAGTGGGGAAAATCATTCTATGTTCGCGCATATATCCAACTATTTCTGTTTCAGGGATTGCTGATGGGAATCGTATCACTTTCCTTTTTGGAAGGTCTCAAACAACAGCAGATCGCCAATGTCGCTGTCTTTGTTTTGGGTATCACATTGTTTGTGATCGGATATGCTTTTGAAGCGATCGGGGATGCACAACTAAAGGCACATGTCAGTGATCCTTCCAAAAAAGGAACATTGATCCAAACCGGTCTGTGGCGTTATACACGTCATCCCAACTATTTTGGAGAAGCGGTGTTGTGGTGGGGCATTTTCATGGTCAGTTTGAGCTTTGGTGCACCTTGGTGGACCATCATTGGTCCAATCACCATTACTTACTTGGTCCGTTTTCTTTCAGGAGTCCCGATGCTTGAAAAAAGAATGCAGAAGTATCCGGGATTTGAAGCTTACAGCAAACAAACCAGTATCTTTTTTCCCTGGTTTGTAAAAAAGGAGGATTGACATGAGATTGCTTGCACAATTTTTAGTTGTTTTGATCGTGTTTTTTGTGATCGATCTAGTTTGGCTGGGTGTGATTGCCAAAAATCTGTATGCTAGATATCTGGGTGATATGCTGGCTCCCAATGTCAACTGGGTTGCCGCGATTTCCTTTTATGTCTTGTTTATCATCGGGATGATGTTTTTCGTCATCCTGCCTGCCATTGAGAAACAATCTATTATGTATGCTTTGTTGGTGGGGGGATTCTTTGGTTTTATCACATATGCAACATATGATCTTACCAATTTGGCAACCTTAAAAAACTGGCCGCTGACTATCACGATCATCGACCTGATATGGGGCACGACATTGTCTGCTTCCGTTAGTACGATCAGTTATTGGATCATAACGACATTCATTAGATAGAACAAGAACAGACAACCGTCTGTTCTTTTTTTAAGTTTTGTTTCATATAGTCGATTTGGATACAGTGAATCGTTTGTATTTGGATCTATCCGATGGCAATGTGATCGAAGTGAGATGAATCTCGATCACTGCTTCGATATCATACACATCCAACTCGCGATGCAGTCTTGTCTTGAGATCTGCAACAAGTCTGTCATGATCACAAGGATCGATCGGATCGATCGTGATGGTCAAATCATGATCATCACCTTGATGGACCTGGTATTCACGTATCGATTCAGATGTTGTGATGATCCAGCGAGAGAACAGATCCGGGAAAATATGTTGGATCGTGTTTTTCTTCGTTTTGAAATAAAGGATGTCATCATTTCTTCCCAAGATGTTCTTTATCCTTCGGAAGTTGCTTTTGCAAGGACAAGGCTCATCCAAAACGATCAGGTCATTCATTTCATAACGGATCAAGGGTTGTGCATGATTCACCAAATTGGTTATGATCATGTGTCTTGCCACCATATGCGGTGTGTTTACAACTTGATATTGTTCATCCAACAATTCCACAAATACCAAATCTTCATTGATATGCAGATTCCCATGGTTGCATGCAGATGCAAACTGACCCTCACTGCCTTGATATATTTCAATGACTCGACAACCAAAGGTTTTCACAAGACGTTGTTTCTCTTCACTTTCCAATACTTCTGCATAAGTCACGATCATCTTGAGTTGTGCTTTGATTTGATCTGCAACCGGCAAAAGCAGTCGCATCAAGCTTGGTGGAGCCATCAGGATGTTGATGTTATTGCTTTGGATCGCAGTGATGATCTGATCGACGGGAGTCATGGTCGAAAGATACTTCAAAGAGATCAAAAAAGAGTTGATATCATCAAAACCTTGAGAAAACACTCTAAGCATAAACAAAATTCGATAAGGCAAAATACGAAGTGGGATACCACTGCGTGCCAAAAAGACAAAAGGTAGTTTTTTAGTCAGATCTTTGGGAGTGATGTAAAGTCCTTTGTTGCCGCTGGTACCACTCGAAAGTCCGATGACATATTCATCTTTGTAGTATCCGAGATAATCTTGGGATAACTCTTTTTGGATGGCATAATCCATGACTTCCTCACGTTTTAATCCCACGGTATTGATCTGATCAAAGTGCTCCATCATGATACGCTTGTTGATGATGGGTAAGGTTTGAAAATCGGTAAGTGATTTGACGGAGGATTTTGGTATTGTATCTCGATAGTAAGCAGCATGATCGCGTGAGTGCCTCAACAAATGATTGAGTTGACTGATCTGATACTGGACGATTTGCTGCTTGGTCCAAAAACGACGATGATACAACAATCTGAAGAAATCAATGATGCCGGCCATTACATATCTCCCTTGAGTTTGTCAGCTTTCATGCTTCCTTTAAGGATTTTGGTATACCAGTACTCCAGACCATATCGATAGTCTGCTTTTTGCCAGAACTTTAAAAAGACTCCCCAAAACAATGCCAATGACAGTCCATACAATAGTGCTTTGGGTATATCAAAAAATAGATCACTGATCAACCATCTCATCGAAGATGCGATGGCAGCACTGATAACACTTTCAATAAAAAACACAGTCAAACTGACGATCCCAAATCGCAAGAAAAAGCGAGAGATCACATTCAGGGATTTGTTCTTTCCAAAGTCATAAACCTTGAGCACCAACAATATCAATAGCATGAACAAACCGTTTTGAGCCATCATCAATGCAAACCATACCGGGTCGATAGAACGTTCCAACATGGTATCAGGAAGCATGATATACAGTATCACACCGCCCAAAAACAGGATGATCCCCATTGGAAACACTCGAGAAACGACCTTTTTAAATTCGAAGGTAGCTAGCAGGCATGCGATCCAACTTCCAAAAAGAGCAAAGGACAAGTAAGGGAAGATGGGGTTGTTTTTGTTGACGAACCAGTTAAGAAGCAATGTGATCGACCATCTTCCGTTTTCCACGGCATCAAGATAAACAGGATAAAGAGGAATGCGGATAAAAGAGATCACAAAGATGACGAGCGCAGAGATGAGATAGAAGTTTGGGTGGATCTTGTTATAGAGTTTCTTGTTGATACGAAAGAAAAGACCAAGAAGCAAAATATTCATACCGATCATGACCAGACTATCGACATATAGCAAACGTTCGATCGTTGTGGGAGCAAGTCGTCCGGAAACAAACCATTCGACCAGGATGCTGTTGCTCATGGTTTTGGTTTGCATATCAGCTAATCCGGGACCGGTGAAAATGAAATATGCATATGCAACCACAAGAATCAACAATCCACTAATGACATTATGTCTCAAAGCAGTATTAAAGGGGATGTGTTGCTCGTACATCTTCCGGTGATGTTGGTGGGTATGTACCAAACCGCTGATCATCGCAAATACCCCTGCAAACATCAAGATCAAGCCAATGAATGTCACGATCGGCGGTGGGTTGGTCAAATCAAGTTCAAACAACCCGTCAAACTGATAAAAAGCAGTATGCATGACCAAAAGAGCAAAAATGCCGATACCTCGCAAGATATCAAGACCAACGTAATTTTTTCTCATGAGATTTCCTCTGTGTTATTTGTGTCAATCATATCACAGTCATTGAAGAAAGAAAGAGATGAATAAGTGTAGTTCTTAGCTCTTTGGTTGCAACAGCAAGGAAATGGTTTACAATGTTATTGAGGTGAAAATGATGAGACTAAGCGACATAGGTGTTATCGGCATGGCCGTGATGGGAAAAAATCTGGCATTGAACTTTGCGGATCATGGTTATCGGGTATCCATATACAATCGAACAAGCAAAACAGCAGAAGCAGTGATCAAAGAGAATCCGGATGCTGATCTTGCATATCATGAAACATTGCAACAGTTCGTTGCATCATTGAAGAAACCACGAAAGATCCTTATTATGGTACAGGCAGGAAAGGCCGTAGATGCCGTGATCGAGCAGTTGATCGATCTTGTCGATCAAGGAGATATATTGATCGACGGTGGTAACTCTTATTTTGAAGACACACAGAAGCGTTTTTTCATGTTGAAAGAAAAAGGATTCAAGTATGTTGGATTGGGTGTTAGCGGTGGTGAAGCAGGAGCACGTTTTGGCCCGGCTTTGATGCCTTCTGGTGAAAAAGAGGCATACCTGCTGCTTCAACCAATGTTGGATGCGATCGCTGCCAAAGCTGACGGCGAACCTTGCAGCGCTTACATTGGTAAAGATGGTTCCGGTCATTTTGTCAAAATGGTTCATAACGGCATCGAGTATGGTGACATGCAATTGATTGCCGAAACATATACGATATTGAAAAACATTCTGGATTTGGATGAGAAACAGCTAAAAGAAGTGTTCTTAAGGAGGAATGAAAAAGATCTCAACAGTTATCTTATCGAGATCACGGCACACATCATGGATCATCCTGATCCGCTTGAAGAAGGATTTCTGATCGACAAGATCTTGGATGTGGCCCGACAAAAAGGAACGGGAAAATGGACATCAGAACAATCATTGAAGCTGAATGTCGATACATCGGTTTTGACATCGGCAGTGTATGGTCGTTTCATGTCAGAAATCAAGAGCACACGACAAAAAGCAGAGTCTTTATATACACAAGTCAAACCCAAGACGACCACGATCTCAAATCAACTTATCGACAAAGTAGAGGATGCGTTATACGGAGCCAAAATGATCGCTTATGCGCAAGGTTTCGATTTACTGAGACGGGCAGATGATCATTATCGTTGGGATTTGAACATGGCCGATATCGCCAAAGGATGGCGAGCCGGTTGTATCATTCGTGCCAATTTTCTGGATAAGATCGCAGATGCGTACACCTTTGACACACAACTCGAACATTTGTTGTTTGATGAGTATTTTGTTGTTACAATGCATCGAGTGATGCCTGCTTTGCGTGAAGTGGTTGGCCTTGCCATTGCCAATGGACAACCTGTCAATGCCTTTGCCAATGCACTTTCCTATTTTGATGCATTGACTTCCGGTCGTTCATCGGCAAATCTGATCCAGGCACAGCGTGACTTTTTTGGGGCTCATTCCTTTGAACGAGTGGATCGGGAAGGTGATTTCCATGGTAATTGGTAAACACCCCATCATTTTCACGGTGTTTGGCGGGACGGGGGATTTGACCTATCGGAAGTTGATCCCGGCTTTATACAACCTCAAATCCGCGAAACTCATCGCTGAAAATGTAAAGATCTTGATCGTCGGACGCCGAGACTTTGATGATCAAACGTATATTGAGCATATAAGACCATGGGTAGAAGAGTTTGCCAGGCTGCCATTTGGTGAGAATGTGTTCGATGAACTGACAGAACACATGCAATATATCAAAATGGACTTTACCAACCCAGAGGATTATGCAGTTTTGCATGAGCTGTATGGACAGTATCAAAATGCGCAGTTTTTGTATTACTATGCTGTGGCTCCTGAGTTTTTCCCTATGATCTCCAACAATCTGTTATCTTGCGGATGCATGGATGATCAAAGCACTCATCAGGTGATGATCGAAAAACCTTTTGGAACGGATGGAGCATCAGCCAGAGACCTTCATGATCAGTTGCTCAAAGTGTTTGATGAAAAAAGCATCTATCGCATCGATCATTATTTGGGGAAAGAGATGATCCAAAACATCATGTCGATTCGCTTTAATAACGTGTTGTTTAAAAATGTATGGGATCATCGTTCGATAGATTACATAGCCATATCCGCCTTTGAGACGGTCGGAGTAGAGAATCGTGGAGCATATTACGAACAGGCAGGAGCCATCAAAGACATGCTGCAGAACCATCTGTTTCAAATACTGTCAGTGGTCTTGATGGAAGAACCGACCAAAGATGTACAAAGTTTATTTGATCATCAGACAGACATCATTCGAAAGATCAAACCGATCGAAGCTAAGGATATCAAACAACATCTGATCTTGGGGCAGTATCAAAGGGGTAGTATCGATGGCAAAGAAGTTGTGGGATACACCCAAGAGAAAAATGTTATGGCTGAATCCAAAACCGAAACCTTTGTGGCCCTCAAAGTATTTGTGGAGCATCCTTCATACAAAGATATACCCATCTACTTACAAACTGGCAAGCGGACAGATCAAAGAAGCACTGAAGTTTTGGTGGTCTTTAAAGCAGTCAAAGATCAACATCCCAACGTATTGACCATCCGCATCTCCCCCGATGAGGGAGTGTATCTCAAATTCAATGCCAAAAAACCAGGCAACACCCAGGAAATCGTAGAGGTATCGATGGACTTTTGTCAAAGCTGTGTTTATGAGAATCGCCTAAACACCCCGGAAGCCTATGAACGTTTGTTGTTTGCGGCATTCAATAAAGATAAGTCACTATTTACAGACTGGTCGATGGTGATGGCAAGCTGGGGGTTTATCGATCAGCTAAATGAGGCAATCAGGCAGTCAAAAATGATGCCTTTGCCATATCCCGCAGGTTCTCATGGACCAGAAGCACTTAAGCAGTTTTTGCCAGAAAGCTATTTCATCATCAAAAGTGGATAAGATCGGAGAACACACATGACCAAAGTTGCTTTTATCTATGATTTTGATAAGACATTGAGTCCTTTTGATATGCAGGAATATGGATTGCTAAAAGAAATCGGCTATCAAAAGCCGAAAGTCTTTTGGGATAAAGTCGATCGAATTGCCAAAGAGCATAACATGGACCGGATTTTGGCTTACATGTATCAGATGATCGAGGAAGCGAAGGAAAAAGGGATCAGCATCAACAGGCAGTACCTTTTTGATCATGGTAAGAACATCCAACTGTTTGATGGGGTACCAGCCTGGTTTGGTTCGATCAAGGCATATGGCAAAAAACGAGGACTTGATGTGGAACATTATATCGTATCGAGTGGTCTGAAGCAGATGATCCTGGGTACATCGATTGCCCATGAGTTTGCGCATATCTTTGCAAGTGAATTCATGTATGACGAAAATGACAATATCAAATGGCCGGCATTGGCTATCAATTACACGATGAAGACGCAGTATTTGTTTCGTATCAACAAAGGACTGTTTGATGTGACGGATGATTTATCCGTAAATCAATCGATCCCTCATCATAAACGCCCGATCCCATTTGAACAGATGGTGTATATTGGGGATGGATTGACGGATGTGGCAAGCATGAGTGTGATCCGTGATCACAACGGATATGCCTTCGCAGTATATGATCCTATCAGTGAAAGAAGTGCCAGAAATGCACAAATGCTCAAGGATGAACGTCGAGTGGATGAGATATTTGAGGCAGATTATCAATGGCATTCTCAGTTGTACGAGTACATGTGCAATCACCTAGACAAGATCGCACGTAAGATTGCATAATGTTTGCGCTTACAAAAAAACTCCCTTACAATGAATGTACAAGTTAATCAAACGGTAAGAAACAGAGAAAGCCAAGTATTGGATTTTCTGTTTTTTTATTTAAAGGAGGAAATGATGCTAGACATTATCGTGATCGGTGCTGGGATCATTGGCAGCACCGTTGCTTATGAACTAAGTAAATATGACAAAGAAGTTTTGGTGTTGGAGAAAAATGAAAATGCAGGAATGGGTGTTACCGGACACAACAGTGCGATCGTCCATAGTGGTGTTGATCCTAAAGATGATACTTTAAAAGAAAAATACAATTTGATGGGATCAAGGATGTATGAAGCATATTGCAAAGAACTGGGGACACCATTTCATCGCATCGGCGCATTCATCATTGCAAAGAACAAAGAAGACAGTGTGCATATCGATGAACTGATCGAAAATGGGAAAAAACGGAATGTGTTTGTTGAGAGACTGACACCAGAACAAGCAAAGAAGCTTGAACCCAATTTGCCTGATGATGTGTATGATGTGCTTGATATGCCAACGACAGCGATCGTCGATCCAATGGATATCGCACGCAAAGCCATCCAAAAAGCACAGCAAAACCACGTCAAAGTCCATTACAACGAACAAGTGCAGGCAATCCGTCAGATCGATGGTGGATTTGAACTGATGACCGATAAAAACACATATCAGACAAAAGCGATCGTCAATGCTGCCGGATTGTATGCTCCACACATCGAACAAATGGTATCAAAGCCAACTTTCTCATTGGTGATGCGTCGCGGTGACTACATCGTTTTAGGCAAAGAAGCAATGAACATTGCTTCCCGCGTGCTCTATCCGGTGCCATCCGCACTTGGAAAAGGGGTGCTGATCGTACCGACCGTCCATGATACAGTGTTGGTTGGCCCGACAGCCATTGAGGTGGATGATCCGGAAGATGATGCAGTGACCGAAGAAGGAATCGCAGAGATCAAAGAGAAAATCACCTCTGTCATTAAATCTGTTCCATATGAACATGAGATCGGACGATTATCAGGTATACGTCCTAAAGAGAAAGAAGATGATTTCATTATCGAAGAAAGCAAACATGTGCCTTTTTTCTTCAATCTTGCAGGGATCGATTCGCCGGGAATCGCTTCGGCTCCGGCAATCGCAACCGATTTTGTTCATCGTATTCTGAATGAGCGCTTAGGATTAGACAAATGATTCTATCCACACCCTTTTATTTCTGATATGATTAGAAAAAGAGAGGGTGTGATGTTATGTTGGACCTCATCCAAAATCAATTATGTATTCCAGTCATCCCGACCATGAAACGTCTTGAGCAGTTTTTGATGACAGATCTTTCCACTTGTTTGCTTCAGGACATCCATATATCGTTATTGTCTGACATGATCGCAACACTCCATAAGCACGAAAGAAAAGCATTGGTCCATATCGACATGATCAATGGAGTCGCCAGCGATGAGTATGGAACTGAGTTTCTGTGTCAGAAACTGCGAGCTGACGGAATCATTTCTGCTAAGTCACGCATCATCGAAGTAACCAAACGAAACAAAAAGATTGCGATCCAACGCATGTTTTTGATCGACTCAAAATCTGTAGATCGAGGTATAGAAACACTGTTACGCTCAAAACCGGACATGGTCGAAGTCATGCCGGGCATCGCTTTTAGGATCATGCCAACGATCAAGGAAAGACTAAATCTACCCATAATCGGCGGGGGTTTGATCAAAACCAAAGAAGACATCGAAAATGGATTAAAGGCAGGATGCGTGGCATTTACGGTCAGTGATCTGGATCTCTGCAAATCCGTCCACCACAAGAAATAGGGCATTGTGATTGAACAATGTCTTTTCTTTTTCTAGAATACCATTAAGGTGGTATGTATGGAAAACTTCACGACATTGATCGAAAACAGACGATCGATCTCTCAACTAAAAAAATCTGAACACATCGATCAGGATGAACTCATATGGCATATCAAACAGGCGATCAAGCACTCTCCTTCGGCATTCAATGCGCAAAGTGTCAGTGCTGTTGTTTTGTTGAATGAAAAACATACCATGTTATGGGATGCAGTACTAGACAGAATCTTGCCCTTTGTTGTGGCAGACAAACAACAAGCATCGATCGACAAGATAGCAGGATTCAAAAACGGAGATGGCACGATCATTTTCTTGGAAGATACTTCGATTGGGGATGAACTGAGAACCAAGTTTCCCTTGTATCAGGACAATGTCACCCTTTGGGCAGATCAAGGACAGGGAGTAGCACAATACGGAGTATGGCTGATGCTGACAGAAATGGGTCTTTCAGCTTCTTTGCAACATTACAACCCGTTGATCGATGACTATATCTATGAACATCTTAATGTTGATAAAAAATATAAGATTACAGCTCAAATGCCATTTGGAAAGGCAGATCAGATGCCTACTAATAAAAAGATGAAGGACATAAATCAAAGAGTTTTCGTAGAACGTTAAAAGTTAGCACTCATCACTTGACAGTGCTAATTTTTTTGTTATAATACAGGTAGAGTTGGCACTCTAGTAATTCAAGTGCTAAGTAAAGGAGGACATATGAGATACAATATTGCGAAACGCACACCTAACACACTTCTTGATGACTTCTTTAATGACGAGTTTTTCTTCCCAAGATTGAGCTATGGGACCCACATCGATGTGTATCAAGAAGGCAACGACTATTTCGTTGAAGTCGATCTTCCAGGATACAGGAAAGATGAGATTTTTGTTGATTTCAATCAAGATGTGTTGACTGTAAAAGCATCACATAAAGAGGAAGAAGAAAGCGAAAACAAAAAGTACTACTATCGTACAAGAAAGTGCTCTGAGTTTATGCGTCAGATCCGTTTCTCGAACATTGATAGCGAGAAAATCGATGCTGAGTTCAAGGATGGTGTCTTGAAAGTCAAGCTGCCATTGAAAGAACATCAGGAAGTCATCAATAAGATCGAAGTCAAATAAGGCAAGGGGCATTGAAGATGCCCTTTGTTTTTCAATTGGACTAAGGTAATGTATAATAAGGATGAAGGTGATACCATGAAACTGATGATCGACCGATTTTATAAAAACACGAGACAACTAGTATTGTTTCGAGGCATCCGGTATTATAGTGAAGGTCGGACAAGCCTTGAAAAACAAGTAGACAATACTTACTATTTTGATGTGCGCGGAGAAAACAACACATACCATGTCGTGATCAACATCGGTCATGATGATTCGATCGTGTTTGCATCGTGTGATTGTCCGTATTCCGATGCCGGATATTGCAAGCATCAGGTAAGCGCTTTTATGGATATCCTCAAACAAAAGGATCGTCTTCATATCGAGGAATTGCAACAAAAAGATGGTTTAAAGGAAAAACACAAATCCAAGCCGGTACCGGAAGGATGGAGCCCTGAAGACTTCAAAAAGCTTCAATCTTTTGATGTTGCTGGTTATTTAGCATCTTTTACACGTGATGAATTGATCTATCTGATGATCAGCTACATGAAGCAAGATACGAAGTTGTTTATGTATCTCTTTCATCATTACATGGTCGAACAGGAGCGTTTGAAAATAAAAGATTTAAGTTGACCCCTTTTGGGGTTTTTTATATGCATGTAAATTGATAGAATATATAAAGGAGGTACGTGATGAGTTCGATCATAAAGATAGCCCCGGTTTTCAAAGAGAAAATGTGGGGTGGTACAAGACTGAAAGAAAAATACGGGTTTGACATCCCGTCGGATAAAACAGGAGAGGTGTGGCTTGTTTCTGCACATCCAGAGGGTGATTGTCTTGTGGAAAGTGATGATTTTGCCGGGCTTCCGCTTTCAAAAGTGTATAAGGAAAACAGAGAGTTGTTTGGAAACTGCAAACACGAAGAGTTCCCACTGTTGGTAAAGATCATCGATGCATACAGAGATCTCAGTATCCAAGTTCATCCGGATGATGAACTCGCCCAAAAATTAGGACTTCCCCATGGCAAAGCAGAGGCTTGGCTGATTTTGGACAGTGATGATAAATCGGAGTTGATCGTTGGCCACACATGCAAAACAAGAGAAGAACTGGCTCAGGCATTGTACAGCCCAACTCATTTTTCTTGGTTGCAACGATTCAACGTACGCCCCAACCAGTTTTACTATTTACCGGGAGGTACGGTCCATGCTGTAGGTGCCAATGTCATGGTCTATGAGATCGAGCAG
>CALFEZ010000198.1 GCA_937957895.1 uncultured Erysipelotrichaceae bacterium | reverse complement strand
TTGCAGGTAACGACTGATCTCTTTTTGGAACAGATGTCCGCATGTGCTTGCCTGACAAGGTCCCATTCCTACACGCAATAGTCGTTTGAGATCTTCAAAAGTGGTAAAACCTTGATCCAGATAGTCATGGACTTGCTGTAGACTGATGTCTTCACAGCGACATAGGATCACATAATCTTTACTCATGTTTGCTCCTTATGGTGACAAAATCATGCAGCAATGATCGATCGACTTGAACGCTGATCAATGCTGTGTGGTCTTGTTTGGGGGTATCTACTGTTTTGAGGATGACGGCATCACCGATGACATTGCCATGTCGATCGATGGCATGCCATATTTGTTGGGGGCTGGGTTTTGGGTTGAACTCATATGGAATAGTAAAGGTTGCTTTTGAATCACTGACTTTGGCAAGCATGATCGCAACTCCCGGACAAACCGACACGCATATCCCACAGCCAACACAACGCTCGACGATCAGCTTTGGTGGGGTATTGATGTTTTCTCCGATACTGATCGCATCAAAAGGGCAATGGCTTTCACATGGATTGCATGGGATCTCATCATAGCACTCAATGATCGCCTTAAGTGTCTTCAGATCATCTTCCTTAGGAAAGACCGACAGTACTTGCTGTGGGGTAGGGACTCCGGTTTTAGAAAGCATGGTCGACCTCCTTTTTCATGATCGCCAATCCTTTTCGCACGTGGGTTCCGTGAGGACCGCTGCGAAGCTGGTGCAACTCATTTTGATAATGGTGGATCAACTGATCATGATCGGGATGTGGACGTCCAAGATCATTTGCAACATGAAGTCCGCAACAATATCCTTCCATCATGGCCGAACTTGCTTCTTCGATGCCAAGGGCATCTCCGGCAACATATACATTTGGATCACTGGTCGTGTATTTTTCATCGACGATGGCTACAAATCCTCCCAATGGACCAATGTACTTGGTTTTAACATAGAGCATCGAAAGCAGTTGGTGCATGGGGGAAAGTCCTACGGCGATACATAGACCATCGCAAGGGATGACCTCACTTGTTTTTTCGATCGGTTGCCAGTTTTCATCCACTTTGATGATCTCCACTGCTTCAAGATGGGTCGTGCCTATTGCTTTTTTGATCGTCATTTTTGTTTTAATCGGGACACCATGACGTATCAGTTTACTGGCATGCACGCTATATCCACCAATGGTATCGGAGGCTTCAATCACGGCTTTAACTTTGATATTGGCCTGCAACAGCTGATAGGCAACGATCAATCCGATGTTTCCACTTCCGATCATGACCACTTCTTTGGCTGGGATCACACCATGCACGTTCATCAATGTCTGGATGGCTCCAGCTCCCATGATCTGAGGAAGATCGTTGTTTTCAAAAGTCAATGTCTTTTCACTCGCACCGGCAGCCACGATCACTTTGTCGGCTTTTAGCTGTTGGTATGTCTGATTGTCATAAACAGTGATGATCGGTCCCGGATAAAGGCCAACCACTGTCGTATCTGTCAATATCGTACATCGTGGGTGATCTTTGATCTTGGCGATCAGTATGGAAGCAATATCAAATCCTCGTATTTTGGCATATTGTTGTTTCGATCCGAAAAACTTGTGGGTTTGTTTGATCAACTGTCCACCCAATCTTGGGTTTCGATCGATCAGACACACATCAAGCCCTGCTTCTAAAGCCATATCGGCAGCACAAAGTCCTGCCGGACCGCCACCTATGATCACACAATCGAACTGCTTCATCGGTATTCTCCTTTGTTGGGTTGCCGTGTGATGACCATGTTCGCTTTTAAAGGGGTGATGCATGTGCGGATGTTGGGTATGCCATCTACGATCATGTTGCAGGCGGCGCAGTTGCCGATCGCACAATAAAAACCACGGTTGCGGTTTCGTTTGATGCTATATCCAAAGGTAACGATCCCATGATCGATCAATGCCGATGCGATCGTATCACCTTCATAACCAATCAGCTCTTTACCTTCAAAAACAAAGGGGATTTCTTTCTTGTGTTCGAATGTCAGTATCGGATGATGGATGATTCTCATATCAAATGTCCTTGTCTATAAAAAAATATTACCATATTTCACATGGACATTTAAGGGGTTTCACGAAACATTCTACATGTGTTTGGGCATTCTGGTAGAAATAAAAAAGTCAGTTATGGTATGTTGATGCCAACTCAAGGAGGAAAGGATTATGAGAAAAGCATTCCGCTTCATCTTGATTACTCTGATCATGGCTCTGTTGATGATCGGTTGTTCTGCCGGTAACAACAACAATGACAATGACAACAACAACAACGACGAGCTTCGAGTGTTCACACTCGAAGAACTGGCACAGTACAATGGTCTTGATGGCAATGATGCTTATGTTGCCGTAGATGGTATCGTGTATGATGTCACCAATGTTTCTCAATGGAGTGGCGGATCGCACCAAGGGGTTACTGCCGGTGGTGATCGGACTGCCATCATAAAAGAAATGTCACCGCATGGCACTCGCGTTTTAAGTGGATTGCCTATCGTAGGCAGATTGGAATAGCAAACCAAGATCCCAAAAGGGATCTTTATTCATCATGGTTGACATACTATAGGGGGGTATGGTATAAAAGACCTGTGAGGTAACAATGAGGTAACAAAATGAAACATCCAAGCAAACATTCAGTAGAAGTGCAAAAAAGCATGATCGATCGTTTGAATCGTATCGAAGGTCAGATCCGAGGAATCAAAAAAATGATTGAGAATGAGACATACTGCGATGATGTGATCAACCAAATTGAGGCATCGCGTTCGGCTTTGAAGTCGATCGAGATGATCTTGCTTGAAAGCCACATTACGACATGTGTTGTCGATCAGATCAAAGAAGGGGATGAAAACGTCATAGCAGAAGTGTTGTCCACGTTCAAAAGGATGGTGAGATAATGACTCAAAAACAACTGGACATCCAAGGCATGACATGCACTGCATGTGCAAGTGCCATTGAAAAAGGAGTATCGAAATTAGAGGGAGTACAATTGGCTTCCGTCAATTATGCGTCGGAACAATTGTCTTTGACATATGATCCTGAGAAAATCGATCTCGATAAGATCACAAAGAAGGTCGAACAGTTAGGTTATGGCATCATCGAAAAAAAAGATTCTTTTTCCAAAGTGATGATACCGATTGAAGGCATGACGTGTTCAGCATGTTCAGCAGCGGTTGAAAAGTCCATCAAGAAACTTGACGTAATTGCTACTCATGTCAACCTGAGTACAGAGCAGGCTTATGTCGAATATGATCCGCAAAAGGTTCGTTTAAGTGAAATCAAGCAAGCCATTACCAAAGCAGGATACAAACCCCTTGATATATCCGTGGAAGCGATCGATGAAGATCAACTTCGCAAAGAAAAGGAAATCAACCAAAGAAAACTGGAATTAGCAGTTGCGCTTGCCTTTACGATCCCACTGTTTGTATTTGCCATGGGTCACATGATCGGTATCCCGGTTCCCATGTGGATGATGCCACATGAATACCCTTTGCAGTTTGTTTTTGTTCAGTTTTTGTTGACAGTTCCGGTCATCATCGCAGGCAGAAGATTCTTTCTGGTCGGATTTAGAACATTGTTTTCTGGTCATCCCAACATGGACTCACTGATAGCGATCGGTACCAGTGCGGCATTCTTTTATGGTTTGGTCGTTCTTTATCAGGTATATATCGGTAACCATTCCATGGTGGAAAATCTATATTTTGAAATAGCAGCCGGTATCTTGACATTCATTATGATCGGGAAGTATCTTGAAACGCGATCAAAAGGTAAGACTTCCGAAGCCATGAAAAAATTGCTTGGTCTACAGCCAAAAACAGCCAGAGTATTGGTAGATGATCAAGAAATCGAGATATCTATCGATGAGGTTCATGTGCATGACATCTGCATCAGCAAACCTGGTGAGAAGATAGCTGTCGATGGGATCATCATCAAAGGACACGCTGCGATCGACGAATCGATGCTGACCGGTGAAAGTATCCCGGTCGAAAAGACGGTCGATGATCGTGTGATCGGTGGTAGCGTCAACAAAAATGGTTTGATCCACTATCGAGTCACTCAAGTCAAAGGAAATACGGTTTTGGATCAAATCGTTCATCTTGTTCAGCAAGCTCAGGCACAAAAAGCTCCCATCGCACAACTGGCAGACATCATCTCAGGCTACTTCGTACCGGTGGTCATCGTGATCGCATTGGTATCACTAGGAGCATGGTATTGGTTTACCAATGATCTTTCTTTCTCACTGACGATCTTTATTTCGATCTTGGTCATTGCCTGTCCGTGTGCATTGGGGTTGGCAACACCAACTGCGATCATGGTCGCGACCGGAAAGGGTGCCAACATGGGTGTGTTGATCAAATCAGGCGAAGCTCTTGAAACAGCCCATAAGATCACGACGGTGGTATTTGATAAAACCGGCACCATCACTCAGGGAAAACCACAAGTCGTGGATATCCTGACAAAGGATATCGAACAAGATCGTTTGTTGTCTTTGGCTGCTTCAGTCGAAAAAGGATCGGAGCATCCGTTGGCAGAAGCGATCGTCAACAAAGCCAAACAGAAAGATGTTCCCATTTTATCGGTGGATGATACTCATGTGTTGGTAGGATTGGGCATCGAGGCAACCGTGGATTCGCATCATGTCATCTTAGGCAATGCTCGTTGTTTAAAAGAAAAGGGCATTGAAAATACATTGCTTGGCGAAGCACAGCGGCTTGCTCAAACCGGTAAAACACCGATGTACGTCGCAGTGGACGGAGAGCTGGTAGGATTGATCGTGGTGGCAGATGTCATCAAACCATCCAGCAAAAAAGCGATCGATCAGTTGCATGCACTCAAAATCAAGACCGTCATGCTTTCAGGAGATCATCAGGACACAGCACGTGCGATCGCCGATGAAGTTGGGATCGACACGGTATATGCCGAAGTACTTCCAGCCGATAAAGCACGCATCGTACAGGAAATCCAAAAGACACATGGTACGGTAGCCATGGTAGGTGATGGCGTCAATGATGCTGTTGCACTTACTACGGCAGATGTCGGGATTGCCATCGGATCGGGTACTGATATCGCCATGGAATCCGCAGACATCGTACTGATGCGAAATGATTTGATCGATGTGTCCAATGCGATCGGACTAAGCAAAAAGACGATCCGCACCATCAAAGAAAACCTCTTCTGGGCATTTGCTTACAACACAGCTGGGATCCCCATCGCAGCAGGAGTGCTCTATCTGATGGGAGGACCGCTTCTCAACCCGATGTTTGCAGCAGCGGCCATGGCATTTAGTTCAGTTTCGGTCGTTACCAATGCACTACGCATCAATAATTTCAAAATTAAGGAGACAACCATATGAAATTACAAGCTTCCATCGCTGGCATGAGCTGCCAGCATTGCGTCAAGCGTGTCGAGCAGGCACTTAAAGAAGAGTTCAAAGGATCAGAAGTCGTCGTGGATCTATCAAAAAACACGGCATGGATCACTTCTGCTGTTGAGATCGACATCGATCAGCTTGCTGCTGTCATCGATGATGCCGGATACGAGTTGACAAATGTCGCAGAAATCGTATAAAGTGCACAAAAGTGCACTTTTTTTTTGGTTTTACCAAAACAAAGTACTATAATGAAATCAAGGAGGATAATATGCAAAAACAAGTCGTTTTCATCTTATTGGTAGCCATTTTAGTAGCTATATTTGCACTGACCAATGCAGAGGTCGTTTCCGTTCGATTGTTTTTTTGGACATATGAGTTATCCGGATCGCTATTGATTTTGATATCGGTCACTCTGGGTGCCATTTTGGTGTTTTTGTTGAACACGGCAGGATGGTTAAAGAGCAAGTTCACCATCAAAGAAGTAAAGACAGAGCTGGAAAAAACGAAGAAACAGTTGGAAAACACGATTGCCAGCAATCAACAACTCCAACAGGAAGTTGAAAACCTCAAAGCAGAACTTCACGAAGCTAAATTGGCTGAGCCAACGACTCCGCCAGTTTTACCCATCGATCCGCAACAAGAGTAACGGCATGATCCAAGCTCGAAAGATCACCATGATCTATCCAAGCAAAAAAGGGATTTTTGATGTTGATTTTTCGGTACGGGAAAATGAAGTGTTTGGATACTTGGGACCCAATGGTGCCGGAAAAACTACGACGATCCGCGTTTTGATGGGATTTATGAAGGCACAATCCGGATCTGCATCCATCATGGGATTGGATAGTTGGAATGATCGTGACAAGATTTTGATGGATGTTGGGTATCTTCCCGGGGAGATCGCATTCTTTGATTCGATGACAGCCATGGAATTTTTACACTACATGCTGGCACTTCGCAGAGTCAAAGACAAAACCCGTTTGAAGCAAATGATCGATCATTTTGGTTTCGACTCGAACATGGTGATCCGTAAACTATCCAAAGGCAACAAACAAAAACTAGGATTGATCAGTGCGTGCATGCATGATCCGTCTTTGTATATCCTCGATGAGCCAACCAGTGGGCTAGATCCGCTTATGCAACAGCAGTTCATCCAGCTGGTCAAACAAGAGAAAAAACGGGGGAAGACGTTTTTGATGTCATCTCATAGTTTTGAGGAAGTTGAAAAAACATGTGATACATTAGCGATCATCAAAGAAGGTAAGATAGCAACCATTGATAAGGTCGATCATTTATTGATGCAAAGAACAAAAGTCTTTACCTTGCTGCTAGAAAACATGCATGATGTAGAAACGATCCGTGCTGCCGGATATCACATCACCCATGCTGATGGATATCGTATCGATGTCAGGGTAGAAGGAGACTTCAAAGCTTTTTTTGAAGTAATTAAAAAGGTCAATGTATTGGATCTATCCATCCAGCAACAACGTCTTGAGCAAGTCTTCATGCAGTACTATGGCAAGGAGCATGATCATGTTTAATCTGGCATTACTCAAAGCAACGGCAAAAGAAAACATCCGACTGATTCTGGCTATCGGTACGGTCATGATGTTTTATATGATCATGATCATTTACATGTACGATCCGACGATCACGGATGCCATGAAGCAGTATCTCGATGCGTTGCCGGCGGAACTTGTCAGAGCCATGAACTTTGACATGGTGGAACCAACTTTTACCGGATTTATCGTGGGATATTACTATGGGTTTTTGATCATTTTGTTTCCGATGGTGATGATCATGATCTTATCGTATCGTTTGGTCAATCGCATGGTCGATCGTGGATCGATGGCCATGTTGCTGTCCACTCCCAATCCACGCAGCATGATCGCAGCCACACAGGCACTGTTTTCGATTGTTGCATCATTTGTTTTGGTTTTGATCGTGGTGATGACAGCAATCGTTTCAGCAAAGTTCTTTTTCGAGTTTGAACTGGATCTGACCCGCTTTTTGAAAGTCAACATCGCTACGTTTGCTTATTTTGTCGCACTATCCGGGATCACGTTTATGATTTCGTGTTTGTTTGTCGAAGCCAAACATGCATTGTCTTTGATCATTGCAGTCCCGTTATTCTTTTTTGTCATTCAGATGCTCCAGAAAGTTTCTGATCAGTTTGAGTGGTTGAAATATTTGACACTGCAGACACTCTATCAACCCAATGATGTACTGATGGGTGAACCATATATCCTAAGTACCCTTGTTTTGATCAGTGTTGGTTTGATAGGGTATGGGATAGGGATCCAGATGTTCAAAAACAAAGATTTACCCATATGACAAAGGATGCTTCGTCCTTTGTTTTTTGTTGTCGTTGTCATGATTTTAAATGTGATGTACAATGGTTAAGTAAATCAACAAGGAAAAACTATGGAAAAGTTTCGATGGTTGTTGTTTTTGGTGTTATTTGGATTTTGGATCATTTTGTCTTCTTCCTTTGATCCTTTTTCTCTGATCATTGGCGCAATGGTCAGTTTTGGGGTTGCCTGGTTCACACAGGGATTCAAATCACAATCACGACTTTCTTTGAAAGGGAAGTTTTTTTATGCTGTTGCTTATCTTGATTTTTTAGGCACTTTGTTGATCGAAATGGTCAAGGCCAACATCGAAGTGGCCAAAATCGTATTGGATCCCAGTTGCCCCATCCAACCGCAGTTTATCGAGCTGGATATATCCTTTAAGAATCCTCATCATCAGGTGTTGTTGGCCAATGCCATCACCCTAACTCCCGGAACATTGAGTGTTGATGTGTTTGAAGGACACTTTTTGATCCACTGTCTGAGTGACAGTGCAGCTGTTTCGATGGATCCAACGACCAGCAAACTGATCCTTAAAGCAAAAAGACTTGAGGTGTTTCAATGATCCAACATGCACTTTTGATACTCACATGGTTTTTGGGATTGCTGAGCTTTGTCTCACTGTATCGAGCGATCGTCGGACCGACTTCGAGTGATCGACTCATCGCGATCAATGTTTTGGCAACCAAAGTAACGACCTTGATCATCTTGGTTGCCATCATCAATGAACAAAATAGTTTCATCGATGTTGCCATCGTTTATTCTCTGATAGGATTTACGATGACTGTCGGTGTATCCAAATATATCGAGAAAGGGAAGTTGTTTTGATGCAAGTATTGATCGATCTGCTGACGATAGTGTTTTTTGTCCTTGGCGCGTTTTTCTTTATGGTAGGAACCGTGGGCTTGATCCGACTTCCTGATGCTTTGACGCGTGTTCATGCGACCACCAAAGCCGATACCCTGGGCTTGGGGTTGATCATCGTCGGTTTGTGGCTCCAGCTTGGATTTGAAATCGTAAGCATCAAATTGTTGATCATCTTGGTGTTTATCTGGATCACCAATCCGACAGCCGCTCATCTTATCGGAAAAGCGTTGTATTATTATGAATCCAAAAAAGAAAGGGAGGAAAAGTGATATGCTCGTTCTTAATGCCATTTTGGTCGTTTTTCTGATCGTATGTGCGATTGCCGTGGAACATATCAAAGACTTGTTGGGAGCCATCATCATTTTTGCTTCCTATAGTTTGATCATGGCGGTGTTATGGTTGTTGTTGATGGCACCGGATATCGCTTTGACTGAAGCCGCGATCGGTGCCGGGGCGACAACATTGTTGTTTTTGGCTGTGATCAGTCGGACCGGGAGGATGGAAAAATGAGTAAAAAAATCCTGGTCGGTGTTTTGTTCGTGCTTTTTTTGGTATTGGTCCGAGCAGTGATCGACATGCCGACGATCGGCAGTCAAGATCATCCCGCTTACAATGAAACGGCTACTTATTATATTGAAAATGCGATCGATGATACCAACTCACCCAACGTCATCACCGCGATCATCACCGATTATCGTGCTTTTGATACTCTGGGTGAGACCACTGTTTTGTTTACAGCGATCGCCGCTGCCGGATCCGTATTGATGATCGCTCATCAAAAGGAGAAACATCATGAATGATCTGATAGTCAAAGTCATCACCAAGATGTTGTTTCCATTTGTGCTTGTCTATGGTTTTTATGTGATCCTGCACGGTCATTTGAGCCCTGGTGGCGGGTTTTCCGGAGGAGCCATCATCGGCGGCGGATTTGTGTTGTTCACACTGTCTTATGGATTGGAGAAAGCAGAAAAAATGTTGCCACATCGATTGTTGAAGTTCGTCGAAAGTGGCGGTTTGATATGGTATATGCTTATCGGGATGGTCGGCATCATCGGCGGTGGTTGGTTTTTAACCAATCGCGAAGCTGGTTTTTGGATGGGGACCACCTACAAACTTTTTAGCAGTGGCATGATTTTATGGATCACCTTTGCCATCGGCATGAAAGTGGCATCGACCATGATCTCTTTGTTTCGTTTGTTGATCGAAGAGGAGCAATCCCATGATTGATGTCATCATCGAACACATCAACTATATCGGCTCAATGGCGCTTTTTATCATTGGATTGTACACGGTATTGACCCACAACAATCTTCTTAAGCGTGTCATAGGCATCAATATCATGGAGACCTCGGTGTTTTTGTTTTTCGTGTCTATTGGCTATGTATCTCAAGGCAGAGCACCGATCTTGTTGCCTGATCAGGATGTCATTTACATCAATCCGATCCCATCGGCCTTGATCTTGACCGGGATCGTGGTTGCTGTCAGTATCACTGCATATTCCCTGAGTCTGATCGTAAAACTTTATCAGCATCATCAAACATTGGATTTCGATGAGATCTTGAAACAACAAGAACAGGAGAAGCGCTCATGAATCATTATCCAGTGATCATGATGGTGCTTTTGTTGGCTGGTGCTGCCATCATCCCTTTGTTGCGGATCAAACAAACATCTGCCATCCATGGTTTTGTCATGACGATCATGACCGGAGTCGTGGTTTTGGGCATCCTTAACTATCAGCTGGTGTTGACCCAGGGAGAATCCTTGATTTTCTTTGGTGGATACAGCAGCAAGGTTGGGATCGTTTTTGAAGTAAGTCAACTGGCCAGTTTGTTTTCCTTGTTTGTGTTGATTTTGTCTTGGATCGTTGTGTTATATTCGCTTAAGGACATGGATCATCATATCTCAAAAAAGAAGTTTGGCAGTTATTATACATTGATTTTTTTGATGTTGTTTTCGATGCTGGGCATGATATTCACACAAGACATGTTCAATATGTATGTGTTTATGGAAGTGCTCTCTTTGACCAGTGCCGCTATCATCTCGATCAAAGACAAAAAAGAAAACATCATGGCTTCATTTC
>CALFEZ010000197.1 GCA_937957895.1 uncultured Erysipelotrichaceae bacterium | reverse complement strand
CTCCAACAAAAAAGGTAAACCCCTTTACATGATACTATTGGGTTTTTAAGCATGCAAAGAAATTATTTCGTAGATTCTCTTCCCTTACGTCAAGTATACCCGAAGACCACCTATCAATCAAACAAAAATCTCAACAGACACCTTCCAAAACGGAAATTACATGGTATACTATAAACGTAACTTATAAGTGATAATATTAACAAGCGGGAAAGGGTCTTATATGGATACACTCATACACTCTATTGAATCAATGACGGATTACCTTCATAAAATCGTCATTTGCATAACGGAAGTACTGATCAATCTGTTTGAGTTTTTCGGAGCGATCATCATTCTTTATATCGGTCTGGTAACGGTCTATAAGTTTTTCCGATTGAAGTACACCCATACATCAACGGAAATCCGCATTCGTTTTGGAAGGACCATTTCTTTGGGATTGTTGTTTTATTTGTCGGCAGAGATCTTTCGTTTGATCATGATCCGGGATACCACCGATCTGATCATCGTTGGAGCGATCATCGTGCTTCACATCATCATCTCTCTATTGGTGGCCTGGGAAGTCGAGCACGGAGTCAAAGTCGTCAGGGAAGAACAAGAACTGGATCGCGAATGCGAAGGCGGAGATTGCGACTAACTCGGAAATGACAACATCAGCACATAGTGCTGATGTTTTTTTATCCATCGATTTTTGATAACTGCTCATAAATGTCTTAAAGAGATGCTCATCTGCTTAGGACACATCCCCTACCCGTTTTGGATCAAGCATCGATAACAATCCTTTCACACCCAAAAACGAACGTACAAACTCATTGGCAGGACGAAGCACCAGGTCTTCTTTGGTTCCTGCCTGTTGGATCTTGCCTTTGTCCATGAGTACGATCTTGCAGGTGTGTTATCTGATCATCAAGATCGTTATAAAGAAAATCGTGTCTATTTAACACGATCGGCTATTTTGGCAATATTTGATCGGATGGCTTCATCGATCACAGCTTGAGCAACGACCTTTGCCACGTTTTCATCAAACGGCGAAGGGATGACATGATCCGGTCTTAGATCTTCTTCTGAGATCAACGATGCGATACCTCTGGCTGCTGCCATTTTCATGGCTTCAGTGATCGCACTGGCACGACATGCCAAAGCTCCCTTAAACAAACCGGGAAATGCCAGAACATTGTTGACTTGATTAGGGAAATCCGATCTTCCGGTACCCACGATGGCAGCTCCTGCTTCAAGTGCGTCATCATATGGGATCTCCGGATCGGGATTGGCCAATGCAAAAACGATGGCTCCCTGGTTCATGCTCGCTATCATGTCCTTGGTCACGATATTTCCGACGGAAACACCGATAAACACATCTGCTCCCACCATTTCTTGAGCCATGGTTTTTTCGCTGTCATCGGGATTGACGATCTCACAGATCTCCTGAGCCAAAAAATCGTACTTGTCTTTGAAGCGTTTGTTGATGGTACCGGAACGCTTGAATCCATAGATTCGTTTGACTCCGAAGTCACGAAGCATGAAGATGATCGAACTGCCTGCTGCTCCAACTCCGCTGACGACCACTTTGATATCTTCCGGTTTTTTATTAACAAGTTTCAAGGCATTGATCAACCCGGCTATGACGACGATCGCCGTTCCATGCTGATCATCATGAAACACCGGGATATCGAGTTCCCGTTTGAGGGTTCGTTCGATCTCAACACACTTGGGAGCTGCGATGTCTTCCAGATTGAAACCACCAAAACTGGGTGCCAGGGCTTTGCACATGGCGATGAGCTCTTGCGTGTCTTTGGTATCCAAACAGATCGGAATGGCATCCACCCCGCCAAATGACTTGAACAGGGCACACTTGCCTTCCATCACCGGCAATGCTGCCTCCGGTCCGATATCTCCAAGTCCCAATACAGCCGTACCATCGCTGATCACGGCTACCGTGGATTGTTTCCATGTGTAATCGTAGACTTTGTCTTTGTCTTTGGCGATCTCACGACAAGGCTGAGCCACACCGGGACTATACGCCAAAGCCAAATCATGGGTGGTTTTTAGCGGTGATTTGAGTGTGGTCGTGATCTTGCCTTTCCACTGCAGGTGTTTTTCGAGTGATTCTTTGAAGATGTCTGACATAATTTCTCACTTTCATATGTATCTTGGACCTATTATAGCATGGCCATGGTTGTTGTTTTATGGCTTTTTATGGGCACTTTCGTATTATTGTCACAAGCGTTACTCTATAATGTTTTTATTGTAAGGAGGAAAAGAAGATGGATCTTAAATTCCAAAAACTTAGACGTTTTAATTTGATCATGGGGGCGTTTCACTTGGTACAAGGAATCGCCATGCTGTTTTTAGCTACCACTATCATCCAGAAAATCGCTGAGTTCCAACCTACGATCATCCAGTATTTCCAAACATTCAACATGGAAACCCGTTCGTTGGAAGTCACAAGCAAAGAATTGTTTGAATTGCCTTTTGGCATCTTGGTTGCTTCGTTTTTATTGATATCTGCCATCGCCCACTTTTTGATTTATCTTTCAAAGGATAAATACACCGACGGCCTCAGCAAAGGAATCAATAAATTCCGTTGGTTTGAGTATGCTTTGAGCTCGTCGATCATGATCGTACTGATCGCAACATTGTTTGGCATCTACGATGTCGTGACATTGACTTTGATCTTTTTGGTCAATGCTGCCATGAACCTCTTTGGGCTAGACATGGAATTGATCAACTCCGGTGTCAAAAAAGAAAAAGTGGATTGGGGACCCTTTATCTGGGGTAGCATAGCCGGGTTAGCACCATGGATCGCCATCGTGCTATATATGACCGGAACCGGCAATTACGACATGATCCCATGGTTTGTGTGGGCGATCGTGATCACTTATTTCATCGCTTTCAACACATTCCCGATCAACATGATATTGCAATACAAAGCCATCGGCAAATGGAAAGACTACCTCTATGGTGAAAGGGTGTATATCATCCTGAGTCTTGCTGCCAAATCGATCTTAGCGTGGCTGGTGCTGTTTGGAGCCATGCAACCATAGTCAATAACACAATGCTTCTCAAGCATTGTGTTTTTATTTGTGTTGTTCAAACCGTTGTTTGAAATAATCCCACTGAAGTGTCAGTTCGTTGACTTTTTGCTCGATTTGTTGTTTTTGAGAAGGATCTTTCAAGCTGTCAAGATTGATCAGCACATTCATTTTAGCTCCATCAAAACTTGCGATGAGCATCAACTTCCCTACCAAAGCATCGGTATAGAAGGAAGCCGGGCAAAGCGACAACAGATCGTCCATCATCACAGCCACATCCACGACTCGCTGCATCACCTGCAGTGGTACCAAACTGGCTTTGATGAGTGCTTGTTCGATCGCTTCCGCTCTGGTGAGTTTCTCCTGAGGTGTTTCTTTTGGCAGACGATATGCTTGCATGACCAGATCAAATGCCAGACTATCTTGCTGAGCATAATCCAAAAACAACTGTTTGACGGTCTCAAGTGTTTCGATCATCGCATGCAACGTGTCATGTTCCTGTGCGAACTTCTCTTTCGATGCCATCAGCCGTGCAACCATCAGCATCAACGATACCCCCATCGATCCACTGACTGCGCTGACACAACCTCCTCCTTGAGTTGGATCGGTAGAGGCTACTGAATCCAAAAATCCCTGTAACGTGATATCTTTCATTTCATCTCTCCTTGTGATGGTACACTGTCTTTCCGTTTTTGATGACTTGCTCTACCTGGTTGATCCCCATATGATAGATCAGATGCACATACGACGGACAATCGTGTATCACGATGTCTGCCTTTTTTCCTGGTTCAAGCGTACCGGTTTTATCAGCCAGCATAAGCGATGCTGCTCCGTTGAGTGTAAATGCACACAGTGTTTCTTCGATGGTCATGTCCATTTGCATGACCGCCAGTGCCATCAGCATCAAAATGTCATAGGAAAAGCAGCTACCCGGATTGAAGTCTGTTGCCAAAGTCACGGATAATCCCATGTCGATCATGGTCCTGGCTTTGGCATATGGCTTTTTCAGACTGAATGCCGTAAGTGGCAAGAACGTCGCGATCACATTGGCATCTGCCATGGCTTGAAGTCCCTTTTGATTGGACATAAGCAAATGCTCTGCCGAGATACAACCAAGAGATGCTGCTAAGGCAGCACCGTCAAGATCATGGATCTCATCACAATGCAATTTGATACCAAAGCCTGCTTGTTTGGCATTTGTCAGGATCGTCTTGATTTGATCAGCAGCATATGCGTTCTCTTCCAAAAAGGCATCAAAGAATACTGCCAGATGATGCCGTTTGACATATGGGATCAAACGCTCGGTGATCATGTCGATGTAAACGGACGGGTCCTTTTGATGCTCCAATGGGATCACATGAGCAGCCATACACGTAGGGACGATCATGTCATCCCATTTTTGGTTAAGCTGACGGATGACTTCCATCTGTTTGATCTCCCCTTCAAAATCACGACTGTATCCACTTTTGGCTTCTACGGTCGTGACTCCCATGCAGATCATCTTTTTAATGTATCGATCGGCTTGATCGAAAAGCTCAGAAAGCGATGTGTTGGTTGTTTTTTCAATGCTTTGATGGATGCCTCCGCCTTTTTTAAGGATGGATTGATACGACTGGTTTTGAAGACGTTGATAAAACTCCTGTACACGATCGCTGCCAAAAACCAAGTGGGTATGAGGATCGATCCAACCAGGAGTCACTAACTTTCCGGTCGCATCGATGATTTTTGTATCTGGATCGATCACGGGTCGATCCGATGTTCTTCCCACAAAAACGATCACATCATCTTCGATAAGAATACATCCATCCTCGATGACATGCATCTCCTGCATTTGTTTTCCGTGCTTTGCTGATTGACCCTTGAATGTGACGATCTGAGAAGCATGCTGGATAAGTGTCTTCATGTTTGGATGTCCTTGATGAAATCGTCAAGTATCTTTCCTTTGAGTGGATGGGTGAACTTAAGATAATGAGATACACTCATCAACAATGACTCCAACGGAATCAATCCCACGATCTCACTTCCCGTGACTTTTGTATCCATTTCTTTTGCCAGTTTGCATACTTCATCAAACACGATGTGCATGTTGGTGATCTGATAATTGGTCAGATTCATGGTCACCTGTGTGCTGTTGCTTTTTTCGATCTTGACCCCCCCGGCTTTAACACATTCAAAACCACCACTGCTAAATCGTATCTTTTTGGCAATGGCTTTGGCGATATCGACATCATCGGTCGCCAGATCGATATTGTAAGCGATCAGCGGCATTCTGGCACCGATCGCGATCGCCCCGGCAGATGGATGTGGTTTATCCGGTCCGTAATCCGGTTTGAAATCATCTCTTTGCATTTTTTCTACAAGCCCCTCAAACTCTCCTTTTCGGATGGTTGCCAGGTTTTTGCGATCAGGGTGGGTCGCTGCTTCTTCATACAGATAGACCGGTACGTTTTTTAGCCGAGAAACTGCCGCTCCCACTTCATGGGCAAGAGCGATGCAGTCTTTCATCGTAGCGTTGGAAATCGGGATAAACGGAACGACATCGACAGCTCCCATCCTTGGATGTTCTCCTTTGTGATGACGCAGATCGATCGTATCGATGGCAATCGCACATGACTCGATCACGGCTTGTTTGAGGGCTTCCGCTTCGCCCAAGACGGAAATGACCGTACGATGATAATCAGCATCCGGTTCCACACTCATGCATGTCACATGTGCTGTATCATAAAAGGGAGCGACCACTTGATCGATCACTTCTTGGTTTTTCCCTTCACTGATATTGATGACACATTCAATGATCTTTGACTTTTCCATGGTTTCCTCCTTTGTTGGCAATGTGTTGTTTTATGCTTTGGATATCCGCAAGCTTGGGCATCGTGACGATCCCAAAATCCTGTTTGTTGAACCGCTCTATCGTGGTCAGTGCATGTTCGTTGCGAGCCCAGCTCCTGCGGGCGACTCCGTTGATGACATCCCACATCATGGCACGCGTGATGATGGCATCGACTCGTTGAGATCCATCCAAAACCAGTCCATATCCCCCGTTGATCGCTTTGGAGATGCCCACTCCGCCACCATTGTGCAAAGCGATCATACTCATGCCCATAGCAGCATTGCCGGCATAACTCAAAGTGGCCATGTCAGCCATGATCTTGCTGCCGTCGTGGATGTTGCTGGTCTCGCGAAACGGTGAATCAGTCGATCCGGTATCATGATGATCCCTACCAAGCATGATCGGTCCCACTTGTTTTTCCCTTACCAAACGGTTGAATGCCAAAGCGATCTTCATGCGCCCCCAGGCATCCTGATACAAGATCCGTGCCTGACTGCCGACTACCAAGTTGTTTTGCTTGGCATCTTTGATCCAATGGTAGTTGTCTTTGTCTTGTTCATTGTTGTTTGGATCGATGCAGGATGCTGCCACTTCATCGGTCTTGTCCAGATCTTTTGGATCGTTGCTAAGACACACCCAGCGAAACGGACCATAACCATAGTCAAACAAACAAGGGCCCAAGATGTCTTCAACATAAGATGGCCAGATAAAACCATCGCTTTCATCGATGCCATTGGCTGCGATCTCTTTGATGCCGGCATCATAGAGTGCCTTTAAAAACGAGTTGCCATAATCAAAGAAATAAGCACCTTTTTGCACCAATCGTCTAAGAGCATGATAGTGTCTGAAAAGTCCTTCGTTTACTTCTTGTTTGAATCTTTCAGGATCGTTTTTGAGCATTTCACTGCGCTCTTCAAAGGTGAGGGATACCGGGCAATATCCTCCGGTATAGACTTCATGACACGATGTCTGATCGGAGATCAGATCGATCGGATGATCGATCGTATTGGCATATTCCAGTACGTCCACTACATTGCCAAGATAGGCGATCGCCAGTGGAATATGTTTTTGTTGGGCTTCTGTGGCAAGTCGGAATGCTTCTTTGACATCGTCAGTCACGACATCGACCCATCCTTGATCAAAGCGGGTTTGTACGCGTGAGGGATCGACTTCAGCGATGATGCCCACTCCCTTGGCGATGACGATGGCTTTGCCCTGAGCTCCGCTCATCCCCCCCAGACCCGAAGAAACAAACAACTTACCTTCTAATGCCTGGTCTTTGGAGATATCCAATTTGATGCGTCCGGCATTGAGCAATGTGTTGTATGTACCATGGACGATGCCTTGAGGACCGATGTACATCCAACCACCGGCTGTCATCTGACCATAGTTGGCTACTCCCAGGGCACTTGCGATGTTGAAGTGTTCCAGATCATCGTAAAGTCCCACCATCAACCCGTTGGTAAGGATGACTCGCGGCGCATCACGATGGCTTTTAAAGACACCGACCGGATGACCGGACGCCAAAAAAAGCGTTTCATCCGGCATCAGATGTTGAAGGTAATATATGACCAAATGGTATTGCATCCAGTTTTGAAACACGGCTCCGCTTTCACCATAGGTGATCAGCTCATACGGATACAACGCAACTTCCTTGTCGAGATTGTTTTCGATCATCAGTTGGAATGCTTTGGTCTCCAGACACTGACCGATATACTGATCGACCGGTTTTGCTTTAAGATCGTGTCTTGGGCAAAAACGATATCCATAGATCTTTCCATGTGTGATCAGTTCATGGTAAAACTCAGGGATCAACTCCTCGTGGAATCGATTTGGGATATACCGTAAGGCATTGGCGATCGCCAGTGCTTGTTGTTTTTCATTTAGTTTGGCATGTCTTTTGGGAGCTCGTCGAATCGAAGAATCAAACACAAACGGTTTGGGCAACTCACTGAACACGATATCGATGATGTCTTTCATATCACATCTCCTATTCTAAGATCCCTACGATCGCCTCAACGACATCGACCAGTTCATGAGATACGATCAGCTTTCTGGCGGTTTCGATATCCGGTGCCATAAAACGATCGACTTCAACGTGGCTGACATGTTTTCGAAGTAGTTCATATGCGATCTGGGTACCATCTCCACATGTCGTCGGTTGATGGAAATCCAATGCCTGGGAGGCTGTCAGATATTCGATCGCCAATACATGCTGAAGATTTTTGCATATTTCGTGGGCCTTGTTGGCGGCAATCGTTCCCATGCTCACATGGTCTTCCTGATTGCCGGAAGAAGGGATCGAATCGACACTGGCAGGATGTGCCAGTACTTTGTTTTCGGAAACCAACGATGCCGCAGTATATTGCATGATCATAAATCCGGAGTTGGTTCCCCCATGGGGAGCTAAAAATGCCGGAAGTCCGCTTAAAGATGGATTGACGAGCCGTTCGATCCTGCGTTCGGAAGCATTGGCCATTTCTGCCATGGCGATAGCAAGAAAATCAAATGCCAGAGCCATGGGTTGACCATGAAAGTTACCACTGGAAATAACCTGCCCTCTTAATGGAAAAATCAACGGATTATCCGTCACGGCATTGATCTCAAACAACACTTTCTCTCTGACATAATCGATGGCATCTTTGCTGGCACCATGGATCTGAGGCAAACATCGAAGAGAATAGGAATCTTGAACTTTGTCGGGATTAGGTTTGGCTGTGAGTTTGCTGTGTTTGGTCAATCGTCGAATGTTGTTGGCACACTTTTCCTGTCCCAGGTGATGACGCAGCAATTGCACTTGGCGATCAAAGGCATCTACGATGCCAAAAAGTGCTTCAAAGGTCATCGATGCGATGATGTCTGCCATCTTGGACAAAGCCAATGCTTCGATGGTCACCAATGTTCCCACTGCCGTAAGCACTTGGGTACCGTTGATAAGTGCTAAGCCTTCTTTGGCCTTGAGCTGGACCGGTGTCAGTTTGTTTGCCTTGAGTGCTTCTTCACTGGACATGATCACGCCATTGACCTTGCATGTGCCCTCACCCATCATCGTAAGCACCATGTGTGAAAGCGGAGCAAGATCTCCACTGGATCCCAATGAACCTTTTTGCGGGATTTGGGGAAGGATGTCTGCTTTGATCATCTCGATCAACAACTGCAGTGTTTCATAGCGGATGCCGGAATAGCCCAATACCAAAGCATTGACACGCAGTGCCATGATCAGTCTGACGATGGCATCTTCATAATATGGTCCCACACCGCAAGCATGCGATCGGATCAGATTGGATTGCAGTTCTTCGATATCTTTTTGCTCGATCATGGTTTGGGAAAACTTCCCAAATCCGGTGGTGATCCCATAGACGATTTCTTTGCGTTTGACCAAATCTGCGACATACTGCGCAGAACGATCGATGTTCTCTTTGCATGTGGGATCGATCATCACGTCCACACGACGATAAGCAATGTCATAACATTGCTTCAGTGTCAGATCGTTCCCATTGAGGTAGATGATTTTCATGATAACTCCTATGTGCTTGTTGATTTCATTATACCAAGTTATCGCATTTTTTGTGAGGCGAGTTGCTTCAAGTCCTATGGTTTGAACCAAAGCCCATGTTTTTTTATACTGATGCCATAGGGGGTCTTATGAAACCTTTCAATGGAGTGCACCATGTCACCTGCATCGCATCTTCACCACAGAAAACATATGACTTTTATGTCCGTCTGCTTGGGATGCGTCTGATCAAAAATACCGTCGATCAACATGAGATATCTTCTTATCATCTGTTTTTTGCTGATAAGGATATATCATCCGGATCGTGTCTATCCTTTATCGTGCGCCCGGATGCTCCATCGAAAAAACCCGGGTCCAATGCCATCGTTCGGATCGGTCTTCGTGTCAAAGACGATGACACTCTTACCTACTTCAAAAAAAGACTGACTAAGCATCACATCGAAACTTCAGACATCACGAAAAGCTTCGGTCATAGAGGATTTGATTTTCATGACCCGGATGGAATTTGTATAAGGATCATGTCCGAACAAAACATGCCTTTTACATCATCCAATGACTCCGCTCCGCATGCGATCCTTGGATTAGGCAGGATCGATTTGAAGGTGAGTGATCATCATAGCATGCATCGATGGCTGACAAAGGCATTGGGATACTCACACATCAACACGGATGAAAAAACCTTCCTTTATCAAGGTAGGCCTGAAAAACCCGAAACATGGATCACGGTGACGATCGATCATGACATGTCTGAGATCATGGGATCGGGAAGTGTTCATCATCTGGCTTTGCGGGTGCGTGATCATGATCACCTGCAGGAAACCATGGATGCCATGACTTGTCTGGGATATGTCCATTCTCCGTTGATCGATCGTTTTTATTATCATGCTGTGTATGTACGTCAAAACAATCGCATCCTGTTTGAATTTGCTACTGAAAGTCCCGGATATTTGGTGGATGAATCTTTGGATGAGCTTGGAAGCAAACTGAGCTTGCCTCCGTATCTGGAAGCATTCAGAAAAAAGATCGAAGCAAAAGTCATGCCGATCGATACTTAAAAGCACGCCATGGCGTGCTTTTTGTCAGTCGATCGCTAAGATCTTTCTAAACAGATATCCTTCTCTGACCCCATATGATGATGCTTTGAATGTGCTTGCTTTGGTCAAGCTCATCAGTTCATCAACCATGATTGCTGCCGGTACGATCGTGATCAAACGATTGGGAGTGGCTTTGAGGATGGTCTTGGAAGCATGGATATCCAATTTGGATATCTTTTCTACATCTTTTTTAGAGATGATCGAAGTTGTTTGTTTGATGGGAATATGTTCAAGTTCGCGAGATAGTCGGATCAATGCTCTGGAAGATCCACCGATACCAATGATCGTATCGATCATGATGTTTTTAAGCCAGGGTATCTGTGAAAACTTGTATCGGATATCCTCTCGCATGTCTTGTTGTTCTTTCAGTGTCGGGATCAGCTCGAAAACATGGTTGTGGTAAAATGACAAGCTGCCTACCGGAAGTGGATAAGTATACACCGCCTTATCATTTTCAAAATAAGTCATCTCGAGCGATCCACCGCCAATGTCGATCAGCAACCCTTTGGGTGGAAGCGGTTCTTTTTTGCTCACCCCTTCAAAGCCATACAATGTTTCGTCTTTTTCTGATAAGACCTCGATCGGATGATGGATCATGCTCTCGATCGCACCGACAGCTTCTTTGGTGTTGTCGATGTTGCGAAGAGAAGCCGTAGCAAAAATCTTGAAATGATCCAAATCGAACGTTTTGGCTGTTTCGATGAGTTCATCCAAGACAGTGACGATCAGTTCGATGCCTTCCTGAGTCATTTTGTTGTCGATGACATACAAAATACTCTGTGCTTTTTGTCTAATGTTGACCAGTTTGATCAACTGATCACCGATCGTCTGATAGACGACCAGACGGATCGAGTTCGATCCCAAATCAATTAGTCCGACTTTCATGGATATCACCGCTTTCATTGTATCATGTTGCCTATATCGGGTGTAGTTGTTTCTTTAGCTTTCAAGCCAGTCCATAATGGTTTGATTGACGATATCATAGGATGTCTCATGAGGCAAATGGCCTTCCTCTTTGATCGAAAATTCTGTCAAATCCTTTACATAAGGTCGAATGATCGATAATTGATCAAACGATACCCACTGATCTTGTTCTCCCCATATCACCAACATGGGAGTATCATTGGCAACCCACTGATCGATCGTCACATTTTTGGCCGTTGCCACAAAATCGATCAGGGCACGATTGGTCCCTCTGATCATCAACGGTTCAAGATAACCCTTGATCGTTTCATCGCTGACAGGACCATTGGAAGCGGAGTCAAGGATATCGGCAAAGTTATCCTCACTGATTGCAAAGTATCTAAGATACACTTTCATCCACTGACCGACAAAAGATCGAAACAACCAGCCAAAAGAAGCGTTGTCGGTGGTGATGGCAGGTGCTATCATGATCAGCGAGGACACATGCAGCGGGCGTTGATTGCTCATGGCCAATGCCGTCGAGCCACCCATCGAATGACCGGTGATCGTCCAAGGATCGTCAAGATCGTGTTGTTGTGAGATCGCATCCAACATCTGCCACAAAGCACTGGCTCTTGCAAGTTGAGAATGACCGATGCCTCTTCGTTTGTCGCTGTATCCAAAGGCAGGAAGATCAACAGCAACCACGACATATCCGGCATCTTTGAGTGCTTCTGTCTGATGTCGAAAACTAAAGGTCGACGCACCAAGACCATGGATCATCAGGATCTGACCTTTGATGGGTGTTTCCGGCATCCATAGTCGATAGTGGAGGGTCACGTTTTCATCGGTCGTAAAAAACTGACTGTTGTCATATGGTTGCTGAGGGATCACACCGTCAAATTCACTCGGAATAAGATACGGAGCCAGCAGGATGATCAACAACACTGCCAGCAGGATTCTTTTTAGTCGTTTCATGGATGCTCCTATCCATTGGTTTGGTCGATTTCGACCATGATCTCGTTTCTCTTTAAAAATCCGGGGATAAAAGGTGGATTGTATCTTGCGAGCATGAAGTCCGATATGACCTTGAGGTTTCGTTTTTCGATCCACTCCAACAAACGCTGTTGTTGCTCAAAGATCCGCTTTGGATCAACAGATTGGGAGAATCGAACGATGGCCATGACGCGCTCCTTTACCGTGACCAGTTGGGTATTTGAACTGTTGGGTGTTGGCAATGTATCGATGGTGTACGCTTTGGGCATCACAAAAGCTGTCGAGATCGGAGAGGTTTGATGTAGATCGTTGATGACCGGGGTAGTCATCGAGATTTTCTGATTTTTATCGTTGTCTTTGGATATGTAGTTGAAGATCTCATTGAATCCGTAAGCTCCCGATAAAGATCGTTCTTTTGTCTTGGCCAGGATCATCGGATGATAACGGCGAATCTCATAATCACCATCTTTCAACAACACATCATACGACGCACTTTCATATTTCATGATTTCACCTTCATGGCATCATCATATCCAAAAATCATGCGCTTGATAAACAAATTGCTCAAAAAAACCAAGGGAAACCCTTGGTTTTGCTCATTTCAGATACTGCTCAAACCAACCGAACATTTCGTCCAGCCTTTTTTGTCTTGCCTTGGGTTTTCCGTTTCTGGATAGATCATGGTTCTCATTATGAAACATCACCATCTTGGTAGGAACTTTGTTTTCCTTTAGACATGTAAATAACTGATATCCTTGTTCGACAGGACAACGATAATCCTTGGCTGAATGGATGATCAAGGTCGGTGTTTTCATTTGATCCACGTACTTGATCGGTGAGTGGAACCACAGTTTTTCCATGTCCTGTGGTTTTTGCATGGATGCTTGTTGCTGATCTTGTGTGAAGTAATATCCGATATCCGACACTCCATAAAAAGATGTCCAGTTGGAGATCGACCGTTGCGTGATGGCACAAGCGAATCGTTGTGTATGACCGATGATCCAATTGGTCATGAAGCCACCATATGAACCCCCTGTCACACCCAGACGCTTGGTGTCGATGTTAGGATACTTGTCCAACACCGTATCCACAAACCCCATCAGATCATCGTAATCGATGGTTCCGTATTTCCCGCGAATGTCTGAAAAAGCGTTATCCTGGCCATCCGATCCGGTTGGATTGGTGAACATCACGACATATCCATGATTAGCCCAGACTTGCATCTCATGGACATACACTTCCCCATAGATGGTCTTGGGCCCTCCATGGATATTGAGTATGGCCGGGTATTTCTTTTTGGTGCTGAACTTCGGTGGCAACAACACCCATCCTTTGAGTTGACGATGATCGATATGGAACTCGATGATCTTCGGAGCAATGATCTGCAATGGCTCATCCAATTTATTGAATGAAGTAAGTGCTTTTTGATCGATATCGTAAAGTTCTTGGGGTTGTTGTCTTGTCAAAGCAGCAAAGATCCACTGTCCCTGCACCAATGCATACCCATCGATCGATCCCGGCCAATCAACGATCGTCCTGACATTTCCATCTTTGTCTACCTCCATCAATCGTGAATGATCATGGACATTGAGGGTGTAATACAACTTGTCTTGGATCACTTGGACCAAGGATGACCCTGCATAGCGGATATCGCTGTTGATGCTGTTGCCGATGGAATAGATCGGATCGACCAATGATTCAAACGTGCCTTTTTTGCGGTCAAATTTGGTGATCACGACGTTTTGATTCAAGCCGTAAGTAGCATTGTTTGGTTTGACCAATGCGAGGATCTCGTTTTGGATCTGGTATGCTGCGGCGATCAGTTGTTTGCCTTTGGATAGCTTTTTGATCTTTTTGGATTTTAGATCGATCTCATAAAGATCATTGATCAGTTTGGCCACATCACGAAATGGTGCTCCGACCACGATGCAGAAAGTACGATCGGTACTCAGCTGAAAAGAGGATACCTGAAAGTCGATCTTTGTCAGTGGTGTAAGGGTTTCATTGGATATGTCATAACGATACAGTCGGTTTCGTTTACCAGAAGTAAACGAAGAACCGTTGAAGTAGAATGGGATTTGATCGATGATCTCAAAAAACTGCTCATCTTTCTTTGTCTTGGCTCTTTTTTCGATCGTCTCTTTGTCTGCTTTATGGATATCTGCGAAATCCACATCACAAAGGGCACTCATGATCAAGGTCTTTTGATCAAGTACTTTGAAGTCGGTGACGATCATAGGGATCGAAAATGCTTTTTTTGCTTCTCCGCCATGGATCGAGATCGTAAAGAAATCCGTTTGGATGATGCCCTCTTCTTTGTTTTTGGATCGATTGGATGTGAATAAAATGGTTTGGTCATCGAGCCAGACATACGTTGACTCATCATCAAAACCTGTCAGCTGCAGCATCCGCTCCTGTTGGTACAACCAAATGTTGTGTTTGTATTTGTCGTTTTTGTAATCTGTTGTCGTAACAACGAAAGCACATGCATCAAATCCGGGGTTGGATGACACGTTGCCCAAAAATTTAAATCGTTGCCACACATCGGTGTTAATGATACTCATAATGTCTCCTTTTTTACCATTATAGCATCGATGTCCTCTTTTTTTGCCTTTTCTTGACACAGACTTGACCATCTCTGTATACTTGATTTACGTACAATAGGGGATATCTCAATGAAACAGAAAAAAATACTCAATCTTACCTGTCTTGCAACCACTGAACAAAAAGATCTAAGTCGCATGGCCATGTATTCGGTCAAAGGGTATCACTTAAAAGGCATCACGGTTCCTTATCTGAGCTACAAGCTCGTATTGGATAAGCCAAGCATGAGTACCTATCTTATCGATCACAATGATCAGATCGATCAGACGTATCTGGACAATTACAAACGAAAGAATTGGACATATGTCTGTTCGATGGGATCTCTCCATTACTTCACTGCCCCGGTCAATACACCGCGCTTTTATACGGATGTCATGGCCAAAGCCAACGCTTATCATGGCATCGCGAAGAAACTCCTCTTGTTGTTTTTGGGGTTTGTTTTGCTTACCGCATTCTCCGGATATGGGTTCTCCCTTTTTAGAGTTGCCGAAGAGCCCAACATGCCTGTAGTGTCAGCACTGTTTGCAGCTACCTTGCTGATGGGAATGGGAGCATTGATCATGATGTATGCCACGATCACGACTTGGCTTAAAGGGTCTCATTTGAGAAAGGAACTGCATGGAACTAAAGATTCAAAAAATCAATAAAAGCTTTTCAGGAAAACAGATTTTGTTTGATGTGTCATTCACTGTGAACTCGTCAAAAGCCATGGGTTTTCTTGGCCGCAACGGGGCTGGGAAAACAACGACCATCCGTGCTTTGATGGATGTTTTCAAACCGGATAGTGGCACTTTTGTTTTGGATGGAACCCCGTTTGATCCCACAAAGGTCAGAGTGGGATATCTTCCTGAAGAACGAGGACTCTATGGCAAAGAGCCCATCGGTGAACAACTCAAGTATTTTGCCAAACTAAAAGGAGCGACTGCCAAACAAGCACAAAAATCCATCCAATACTGGCTTGAGCGTTTTGAACTGGATTATGCGATCAAACACAAACTGGAAACGCTCTCCAAAGGAAATCAACAAAAAGTCCAAATCGCACAGGCATTGATCCATGATCCGGATATCATCATCCTCGATGAGCCTTTCAGTGGATTGGATCCTGTCAATGCCCAGGTGCTCAAGGATATCATCGCTGAAAAGATCAAACAGTCCAAAATCGTCATCTTCTCTTCACACCAAATGTCGTATGTGGAAGAGTTTTGTGATGAGATCACACTGATCGATCAAGGACGGATCATCCTATCCGATAGTCTTGACAAGATCAAAAAAGAGATGGGGAACCATCGCATCCGAATCAAAGCATCGAATCATGATGACGAGTCTTTGGTAGATACTTTAAAGATGCAGCCTTTTACCAAAGAATGTTTTTTTGACAGACAATCTGCGATCATCGAGCTGAATCAATCATTGGATTCCAATCGCTTTTTGCAGCGATGCATGGAAATAGGGATCGAAGTGAATACATTCATGCCTTACTATCCAAGTCTGCATGATATTTTTGTTGCGAAGGTAGGTGAATACGATGAAGCAAGTTAAACATGTCCTTTGGTTTGAGCTTCGCAGCATATTGACCAAAAAGAGTGTTATCATATCCACTCTGATCGTCAGTTTGGTCTTTTTGATCGCCACCACGATCCCCACATTTATCGTGATGTTTGGATCAGATGATCCATCCATCGTGGATCCGATCGATGAACCCATCGTTCAACCACCGATCACTTCGCTAAACAATGCCGGTTTGCTCTTTTTGGAAGATGTGACCATCCAAGATCAGCTCCTTGAACATCTGGATGATTATGTTCTTTACCAATCGCAACAACAATTGAGATCCGATGTGCAATCACGAGTGATAAGCGAAGGATTCATCATTGAGTCGGATCATTCGATTTCAGCCATTTTGCTTGATCGAAACATGATGTCTTTTGGGGGTAGGTATTTGTCGAGCATGCTGCAAAGCATACAGATCAACAAAAACCTTCAAGCCATGGAACTGGATCCTTCCACGATTTATCAAGCCATGAATGTCGAGATAAACTACCAGGAGACGATCTTGGGTCGTGATTCCGCAAACACTTTCTTCTTGAGCTTCATCTTGATGCTTGCTGTCTACATTTTGGTGATCATGTATGGGTCATTTGTCTCAACAACCGTTGCCCGGGAGAAAGACAACCGAACGATGGAAGTATTGATCACATCGACAAAACCTTCTACATTGATCATCGGAAAGGTATTTGCCAACGGGATCGCCGGTCTTGCTCAGTTTGGATTTGTAGCCTTGGTGGCAATGATCGGTGTGCTGATCAACCGAGCTAACTTTCCTGAATTATTGTTGGATGGGATTGCTGCCGGGTTTACATGGGACGGGATCTTGATCTATTTGATCTTCACTGTCACAGGGTATCTTCTGTATCTGTTTATCTATGCTTCCCTGGGATCGTTGGTATCCAAGATCGAAGATGTAAGTTCTTCCATTGCTCCCATTACTTTTCTGTTTATGATCGCTTATTTCATCTCTGCATTTGGCATGGAGTTTCCTGGATCGTCGATCGTCAGGGTTGCTTCATTTGTTCCGTTTACATCGATTTTGGCCATGCCGGTCCGATACTTTCAAATGTCAGTTGCTTGGTATGAACTGGCTGGTTCGCTGGCATTGATGATGTTGGTGACTTCCTTCTTTGCGTTTTTATCGATACGTATCTATCGCATGGGCTCATTGAACTACGGAAACAAAATAGGGTTGTTCAAAGCCATCAAAATGATCATGAGTGAAAACAAAGGATGAGCCGATCGGCTCATCCTTTTACATGTTTTCATACAAGAATCGTTCAATGTTTTTGAATGCGATCTTTTCGATTTCATCTTCTTCAAATCCACTTTGTGATAATGCCATGATCAGGTTTTGGGACATGGATGCATCTTGCAGATCGATGGCCATTGCCTGCCTTCCAAATGGGTCTTCCAAAAAGTCCATGTAGTCAAATCCGACACACACATGTTCGATCGATGTCAGATCAGCGATATATCGCGCATGTTTGGCCAATGTCAAGGCATGCTGTTCACTTTCGATATCCGAAACGAAATATCTTGCTGCAACCAACCCGATCAATCCACCGGTTGCTGCGATCGCTTTGATTTGCTGATCCGTCAGATTTCTATCCACCTGACATAGTTTTCTGGCATTGCTGTGGGTCGCCATGATCGGTTTGGTGGTCGTCTCCACAATATCATAGAAACTTTTTTCATTGGCATGGGATACATCGATGATGATGTTGCGTTTGTTCATATGACGGATCGCACGTTTGCCAAGTTTCGTCAAACCTCGACATGGATCTCCCTTGGCACCCGTGGACAATGCATTTTCATCGTTCCAGCTAAGTGAAGCGATACGCACTCCCTGAGCATATGCCCAGTCAAGAAAACCTTCAGGATCACGCTTGACAAAACACATGCCTTCGATCGATATAAGGGCATTGAGTTTGTTTGGATCCATTGATCCTTGCTGATAAAAATGAACGGTGTCATGATTGAGCATGATTTCCTCTTTGAGGGTTGTGATCATCTTTTTTGCTGTAGTCATGGTTTCATGACCTTCAAAAAAACATGCCATGCTGACCCCTGTGACCTTGCCTTGACGTAGTTTAGGTAAAT
>CALFEZ010000196.1 GCA_937957895.1 uncultured Erysipelotrichaceae bacterium | reverse complement strand
CAAGTAATGCTGATGGATCGATTGATCGTTGATCTACTTGAACTCACACGATTGGACAATCCACAGTTTTTGATGGATGTCGAAAAACATGAGATCACAACGATTTATAAAAAGGTGATACAGGACTATCAATACAAAGCACATCAAAAACAGATCGAGTTGATGGTGAAAATCGATTCCATGTTTGAACAGGAAGTCGATCCAGATCGGATCTATCAGATGATCGCTATTTTGTTGGATAATGCCATCAAATTTTCCGAAGATCATACACAGATCAAGATCATCCAGAACACTGAAAATCCAAAGATCATCGATATCATCGATCAAGGTCCCGGTATCGATCCTGATGAGCAGAAAGAAGTGTTCACACACTTCTATCGATCAAAAAAGACAGACAAACCGGGAACTGGCCTTGGATTGGCTATTGCCAAAAAAATCGCTGATCGACATAACATCACGATCACACTAAGCAATGTCTCCCCATCTGGTACCAGAGCCAGGATCGAGTTTGCAGAATAAGTTTGTTTTGCTTTTTTCGTTTGTTTTTGATAAAGTATACCCATTGAAGGAGGTGTCACGATGGAGTGTACATTCCATTTATGCAATGGCTGTAAAAACCACTTATGTACCAATCGGATACCGCTTTTCTCGTCTCTTTCGGAAGCGGAGATGGATCAGATCCAGGCTTTGATCATCCAACGACGTTACAAAAAGGGAGAAACGATCGTGATGCCACATGAACCCATGCACTGTTTGTTTATCCTAAATGAAGGTGTCGTCAAAGTGACTCGCGACAGCAAAGAAAACAAAGAGCAAATACTCTATCTGATCAGTGAGAATGAATTTTTTGGTGAGACCAACCTGTTTGCTGATATTCCCTCAAAAATCACTGCCATCGCATTGACGGATACAGTGCTTTGTACGATATCCAAGGCTCATTTTCAAGGTCTTGTCATTCAATACCCCAAGATCGCGATCAAGCTGTTGGAGCAGTTATCACTGCGTTTGACTAAACTGGAAGAAATGCTAGAAAGCAGTGGAGGCAAATCAGTCGATGAAAGGATCGTGGATCTGCTGGATGATTTTTCGAAGAAATATGGCATCAAAAGCGATCAGGGCATGATGATCCATCTGCCGATCAACCGTGAGGACATGGCAAGCTATCTTGGTTTAACACGCGAGACCATCAGCCGAAAACTG
>CALFEZ010000195.1 GCA_937957895.1 uncultured Erysipelotrichaceae bacterium | reverse complement strand
GACCAACTACCTGTATCAGGGTTTTGCTGTGAAACGATCCATGCTGCTCCTTTTGCCAATGCTTCATCCTTTGGATCTAAGGGTTCATCGGCTCTTAATAGTAGCGGATTGGTGATGTTTAAGCCAAATAGGCCAACAATCATCAGTAGTAGTGCAGTAAACCTCATCAAACGTTTGAAAAATTTCATCTTTTTCTCTCCTCCTTGGAGCAAACATTACAAAAAAAACGCATACTTCTACTATTGAATGCTAATCATTGGTATGGAGCAGTAACACCCCCTTTTGATGATAGATTGAATATTCTTACGATAAAATTATACCTCTTTAAAAGTAATTGGCAACAAAATGTTTGCTAATTTATGGTCAAACAGGTGAAAAAAGACAGCAATGATTTTTCATTCTGTCTTTTGAGATCCAACTTCCTTAAAGTTTGTGAGATATTCTAATTCTTTATCTTTTAAGTCTTATGTTTTTGAATGTTTCTGCCTGGACTTTGATTCCGACTTCCGTAGCAAAACGTTCGATGCTGCTGGCTCCGAAAAACCCAGCCACACCGGTTGTGCGATCGATGACATATCTGGCATCTTCCGGTTCGGCGATCGGACCACCATGACACAACACGATCACATCCGGATTGACTGCTCTTCCGGCATCTGCGATCTCTTGGACACGTTTGACACTTTCATCCAAAGTCAATGCTGTTTTTGCACCGATGGTGCCTTTGGTTGTCAATCCAATGTGAACAACCAGAACATCCGCTCCGGCTTTGGCCATCTTTTGAGCTTGTTCCGTATCAAAAACATATGGTGTCGTCAATAAGTCAAGCTCGTGTGCTTTGCGGATCATGTCTACTTCCAGATCATACCCCATTCCCGTCTCTTCAAGATTGGCACGAAAGACACCATCTATCAAACCGACAGTTGGGAAATTCTGAACTCCGGAGAAACCTTGTTCTTTGATCTGCTTTAAAAACACATCCATGATCCGAAATGGATCCGTTCCACATACTCCAGCTAATACCGGAGTATTTTTTACAACCGGAAGGACTTCCGAACCCATCTCAACAACGATATGATTGGCATCACCATATGGCAACAATCCCGCCAAAGAACCACGACCTGCCATACGATAACGACCAGAATTATAAATGATGATCAGGTCAACTCCACCTGCTTCCGCACTCTTGGCAGAAATACCAGTACCGGCACCAGCACCTACGATGATGTTGCCTTTGGCTGTTTCATTGCGTAAACGTTTAAGGATCTCTTCTCTTTTAATAGCCATATCATTTCCCTCCTTCAATATACTCAACTAGTTTTTTAGCTGCAGTCGCTGCAAAATCATCATGATTGATGTCCACGTTCAACTCGATCAACTCTACGACTTTTGGATCAATATGAGCTCTTAGAGTTTCAAACAGTTTTTCATCCTCTGCTTTGCCATAGAAAGGTTGCCCTTCGACATCGATCATCGATACTCCCTTTAGCGGCAGCAACAATGCTGTCTTGCCTTTTGCTCCATTGAGTTTTTTGGCAATGATCTCACCGAGTTGTCTGTTTTCTTCAACGGTCGTACGCATAAGTGTCACTGTTGGATTGTGTTTGTAGAAATTGCGGCCTTCAAACTTCTTGGGGATCGTTTCGATCGGTCCAAAGTTGACCATGTCAAGTGCTCCCACAGAAACGACTTGTGGGATACCGTTGCGCCCGGCTGCTTCCAAACGATTGGGTCCGGCATTGAGAACTCCACCGACCAATTCATCACACCATTCAGTCGTGGTGATATCCAGTACTCCTTTAAAGAAACCAGAATCAATGAGTGCCTCCATGGTTTTACCACCTGTACCGGTAGCATGGAAAACGACGACCTCATATCCTTTGCCTTCCAAGTATGCTTTTGCTTTTTCGATACAAGGGGTCGTTACACCAAACATGGTAGCTCCTAT
>CALFEZ010000194.1 GCA_937957895.1 uncultured Erysipelotrichaceae bacterium | reverse complement strand
AAAGAGATACGATCATCGGATGATGATCATACAAAGGAGTGATAGGATGGACCTACTGAAACTGGCAGTTTCAGTTGTGAGCGGATTGTTGTTTGGAACATTGTTTTTTGGAGGGTTATGGATCACCGTCAGACAGATCCCCACGACTCAACGACCCAGCTTTTTGATCATCTTCAGTTTCTTGATTCGAAGCGTACTTGTGATGCTTGGTTTTGTCTTGCTTTTTGGATGGGCTCAATACTATGCACTGGTCAGTTTCATCAGTATGTTTTTCGTACGTTATGTATTGATCAAACGATTTCAACCCAAAGCAATAAAACCATCGGGAGGTGACGAACATGCTATCAAATCCTGATACCATCATTTTTTTTGAATGGGGGTGGTTCAAACTCAATGCCACGATCTTGATCACATGGATCATCATGTTGGCGCTGACTATTATTAGCTGGCTGATCACCCGAAAGCTAACTTCTTCCGGTCCTTTGACCAAAGGACAAAATCTGCTGGAAGTTCTGGTCAGCATGATCAATGAGCAGATACGTGAGATCAGCGGAAAACATCCGGGACAGTTTTTACCGTTTATCGGAACGTTGTTTATCTTTATTGCCATCTCCAACATCCTGACGATCGTTCCCGGATACATCCCACCGACCGGGTCTTTATCAACGACTGCCGCATTGGCACTCAGTGTCCTGGTTGCTGTTCCGGTTTTTGGGATTGCCAACCAAGGCTTCATTTCTTACTTGAAACAATACATACGACCCAACATCTTCATGCTGCCATTCAATATCATCGGAGAGTTGAGTCGAACTTTATCCTTGGCAGTCCGTTTGTATGGAAACATCATGAGCGGTACGATCATCGTCGGTATTTTGCTTTCGGTCACTCCGCTTCTGTTTCCGATCATCATGCAGGCATTTGGATTGTTGATTGGAGTCATACAAGCTTACATTTTCGCGATCTTGGCCATGGTGTACATCGCATCGGCAAGTGAAGCGAGCAAACATAACAAAGACAAAGGAGGATAATCCTATGGAAGATATCATGTTCATCGGTATGATCTCGATCGCAACTGCCGGGATCACCATGGCAGTCGGTTCAGTAGCTCCGGCTATCGGTCAAGCCAGAGCAGTTTCACAGGCACTAAGTGCGATCGCGCAACAACCTGATGAAGCAAACACGATCACCCGAACCTTGTTTGTCGGGTTGGCCATGGTCGAATCAACAGCAATCTATTGTTTCGTCGTTGCCATGATCTTGATTTTCGCAAACCCATTTTGGAATTTCATCATTGGACAATAAAGGAGTGTGAAGCTTTATGACGATCGATTGGACAACGGTTGTTTTTCAAATCATCAATTTTCTGATCCTGGTGTTTTTGTTGCGACGGTTTTTGTATCGCCCCATCGTAGAAGCAATGGAAAAACGCGAACAAGCCATTTTGGATCGTGAAAACCAATCCCATCAAGAACATGAACAAGCTGTTGCACTTAGCAATGAGTATCAAGATCGCATCGATCAGTTTGAAAAGAACAAAGACCAGCGACTCAAAGAAGTCCATCAGGAAGTCAAAGATCGCAAACAACAACTGATGGATCAAACCAAAGAAGATGTGGCAACCATGAAATCGCAATGGCAACGTGAAGTAAAACAGGAAGCATCCTTGTTTATGGATCAACTCAAAGAGATGATCAGCAAACAAGCATGTGATCTGGCAAAACAAACCTTGAAAGATCTGGCCTCCGCATCATTGCAGAACATGGTTTTCGATGTGTTTATCACAAAACTTGATTACATCAATGAAAGTGAAAACAAAAAACTGATCGAAGCTTTACGTCATCAGAAAAAAGCCAAGATCATCAGCGCTTTCGACATTGACGATCAACAGATCAAAACGATCAAAGAAAGACTCTGAACGATGATCTCTGATCCATTGATCCTTGATCATTCGATCGATCCCTCTTTGATCTGCGG
>CALFEZ010000193.1 GCA_937957895.1 uncultured Erysipelotrichaceae bacterium | reverse complement strand
ATCGTGTTTAAGAGCCATATTCATCAAATGGGTCTCTATGCCTTCACTAACAAGAAAAATGTCTTGAAGCTGTGTTTTTGGCGTTGATAGGAGCTTGTAACGCAACAATGGATAATAAAGATCCCAATCAGGAATGATCGTCAGATCATTGAGCTGATGCATGGGTGTAAAACGTTGGATGTTCTGATGCAGTTTGACAGCTTTTCGTATCGCTGTGGCACTGGCGATCGCATCATCAAGTTCTTCACCATGATAGGCATTGGTGCGTTGGATGGTGTGAAGTTGAATGTTGGTGTTTTTGGCTGCCTTGGCATAGGCGATACCAAGGATATCATTGGGATCACATTCCGGTGCATACAACGATAGTGCTTTTGGATAAGCCATTCCAGTCTTCATCGATTCTTTGATGTTATTGGCATGGATCGGAAGATCTGCGATCTCCAAGATCGTTTGCAGATCATTGGACTCACTGCCAAAGACCAGATCACTGATCTGAGCCTGATGCAATATATCGATCGCACCATTGGCAAATTCCTGAGCTGCCTGCAAAGCAAAAAGTGTGGGTAGTTCAAAAATCAAGTCCACCCCATGTTCGATTGCTGTTTTGGTACGTTGCCATTTGTCGATGATGGCCATCTCGCCACGCTGGACGAAATGACCGGACATGACTCCGACCAGGACATCGGGTCGTGTGAGTATGCGAGTTTGATCGATATGGTGTTTGTGTCCGTTATGAAACGGATTGTATTCGATAACGATTCCTGTGATTTTCATGCTATCATTGTATCATAAAGAAGGATAAGGACATCCCATGAAACAAACGCTTTCAACAACCAACATCATTGACGGACAAACACTTTATGCTGATCTGTATACACCTGAAACATCCAAGGGTTTGACCGTTTTCTTCCATGGCATGGCTGAACACAAAGAACGTTATGTCGAGTTAGCTCGCTTTTTGGTCGCTCGTGACATTTCAGTTTTGCTCTGTGATCAGCGAGGACATGGTACAAGTTTGTTCGATCAGACGATCAAAGGTCATTTTGGTGATCAGGATGGATGGTTACTCAACCTCGATGATTTGCATGCCTTGATCCAACAAGCAAAAACGATCACAAAACATTCCAAGTTTGTGCTCGTAAGCCACAGCATGGGAACGATCGTAGCCAGAAGCTACATCAAATCGTACGGTAACGATGTTTTTGCATTTGTCATGAGTGGGATCCCGGCTGATCCTCCGCTTCCGAAAGTGGTACTTACGATCGCCAAAATGCTAAAAGGAAAAGACCCGAGACAACCTTCGATGCTACTGTATAAAAACAGCTTTTTGAGTTACGACAAAAAAACAGGATCAAAAGTACGTTATACCTGGCTTAGTGTCGAACCGGAAAATGTCAAAGCGTACACCGATGATCCCCTCTGTGGATTTCCATTTACCAAGCAAGCTTTTGTCGATCTGTCTTTTGGCATCGTGGATGCAAAGAAGTTCATGACTCAAAAACCACATACACCGATCCCCATCTGGTGCATCGTAGGAGAGTTTGATGTTGTTGCAAGTATCCAACAAGTGGACAAGATGGCAAAGAAACTAAAAAATCTGGGATATCCGGTTGCGACAAGCATCAAAGAAGGATTAGCCCATGAAGTGTTCTTTGATTTGAACAAACACAGCCTCTGGCGTGAACTGTATCAGTTCATCAGCACTCATATTTTGAAAACCCGATCTTGATTCGGGTTTTTGTTTGACGCAATCGTTACCACAATTATGTCTTGATGTTGGTCGTGCAATGGAAGAAATTACACGTATAATAAAAACGAAAGAGGATCTATGCTAACGAAAAGACAACACCAGGTCGTGTCATACTTGATGCAGCAGTCACAGCCAATCTCAGTAAACGATATTGCCCGGTTTTGTAATGTAAGTAACAAGACCATCCGCAACGAGCTTAACATGATCGATAAAATCGCTGCTTCATATCAGTTGAGCATTTTGCGGAAGCCTTCGGTAGGAGTCACTCTGTTAAAAAAAGACGATCAGGGTTGGAAACGATTGATGGAATCTGTCATATACACTGACAAGATCCATCGTCAGCAAATGCTGTTGTTTTGTCTGTTGACTCAAAAAAAATGCAACAACATCCGTTTGGCAGATCAGCTTCAGGTCAGTCGTCAGA
>CALFEZ010000192.1 GCA_937957895.1 uncultured Erysipelotrichaceae bacterium | reverse complement strand
ACCGTGGTAGGCATTACCGGCAGACGCATGTTTGAGACATGGAATCAAGTCACACAGCTTGTCGATAACAAGCAGTTGCATTTGGAAAAAATCGTCACCCACAAAATCCCCTTTGATGATATTGAACAAGGAATGTTGTTGATGGAATCCGGCAACTGCGGAAAAGTCGTGTGCATCATGCCAAAGGAAAATACCTGATGGTCTACGATCCATACAAAATGTTTGAAGATGAGATCCAGCGTCTAAAGGACAACAACACCTATCGAACGATTCCGATCATCGAAAGTGCCAATGAGGCGATCATCACTTTGGATCATCAGCAAGTGATCAACCTATCCTCAAACAATTATCTGGGATTTGCCAATCACCCACGACTGAAGAAAGCTGCGATCGAAGCGATCGAAACTTACGGTGTGGGTGCCGGTGCAGTCAAAACGATCGCCGGTAACATGAGATTGCATCAAACTCTTGAGGAGCGACTTGCCACATTCAAACACGAAGAAGCTGCGATGTTGTTTCAATCAGGATTCAACTGCAATGCAGGTGTTATATCAGCGATCACCGAGAAAGAAGATCTAATCCTTTCCGATGAGCTCAATCATGCTTCGATCATTGACGGTGTTCGCCTTTCCAAAGCCAAAAAGATGGTTTATCGCCACAATGACATGGACCATCTTAAGGAGTTACTGAAACAACATCGACATGATCATCGTCAGTGTTTGATCATTACCGACGGTGTGTTCTCGATGGATGGCGATATCGCTGATCTACCCTCTATCGTATCTTTGGCCAAGCAGTTTGGTGCCCTGACATATGTCGATGACGCTCATGGTTCAGGAGTTTTGGGGCGTTCGGGCAGAGGAACGGTGGATCACTTTGACCTTCACGGACAAGTTGATTTCACCATCGGCACCCTTTCAAAAGCCCTGGGAGTGATAGGCGGATATGTCGCCTGCAAAGCCATCGTCAAAGAATATTTGTCATTCAAGGCTCGTCCGCTGTTGTTTTCGACTTACCTTCCACCTGCAGTTGCAGGAGCTTTGCTTGAAGCGATCACCATGCTTGAAACATCCGATGCCTACACCAAAAAACTTTGGGACAACGCAAACTACTTCAAAACCAAAGCAAAAGCGATCGGTTTCGATATCGGTCATAGTCAAACACCGATAACGCCCATCTTTGTCCATGACGAGGCCAAGACAGTGGCTTTTTCCAAGGCATTGCTTCAAAACGGTGTCTTTGTTTCACCGATCGTATTTCCGACCGTACCGATTGGAATGGCCCGTCTGCGTGTCATGATCAGTGCCGACCATACGATCGAGCAACTGGATAAAGCATTGCAGATCATGGAAAAAACTGCGAAAGAACTCAAAATACTGTAAAAGGAAGCATCAGCTTCCTTTTTAATGTGCATACTGTTTTGAAAATTCGTTGACAAACACATCGATCACATCCAATACCTGTGATATATCGATCGTCATATCCAGTTTCTTTGCCAGATCCGACAACATCTTCTGCACGATCACATCCCGAACCAGCAGTTTTTGCGGGATCCCTCGTTGGATGATGGCTGAAGTAAGCATTTGCATCATGATGCTATTGGGATCATCCTGCAAGGTGATCAATCGTTGATCATAGATCAGCTGTTGCTGATGATCTGCCAGGATCGTTACTCGGATCACTCCCTGGCGATGCCCTTCCTTGGCTGGCATCATGATTGGTGTGTATGCCACATCCAACTCCCATGTCTGATCGATCATTGGCTTTTGTTTACACTGCTTGAGAATGTCATCATTGACTATAAGGGTTTTGACATCGAGTGAATCATCGATCATGTCCATCGTATCAAAGACCCACTGGTCTTGATCGAAGTCGAAATAGCGATGCACCATCTGTGTTTCAGTATCATGATCGAGTGCTTTGATGTCTGCGATCTGATCGATGCTTTGACCAATCTGAATCAAAATATCGAGCATGGTCTGGATCTCTTGTTTGACCAGAGTATCCGGTAGGATACCTGGCATGGCAGATTCAAAATTAGGGTATTTATCGTCGATCGGTTGGATGTCCAACTGTTTGAGGATCGATTGCCACTGTTCACTTAAGTCCTCGATTTGATCGAAGAAGCAGGCAAAGTGCTGTTGATAACGCAAACGCTGAATGTCCGGCATGTGCTCTTGTTCACTCATATACAGAAGACCCTTTAAAGCAGCAGGATTGGGACAGACGATGATCGTTTCCTGTAAGAACACACAATAAAAAGGTGTTTTACGATTAGCCAACGTGATCGCCAAAATGCCTATCTCATCAAACAACTCCCATGGACGTTTTTTCTGCAATGACTGTGCCGTCGTGATCAGACGTTTGATTTTGATTTGTTCTGCTTTGTTCATGCTGCCTCCCCAATGATCGATCCCATGATATGCTCCAACTGATCAAATCGAATGAAACGACTTTCCCGATAGACTTCTTTCTGGTTTGCCATCACGATGATCGTCGGAACGCTAAACACCAGCAACTGCCCTGAAATCGATGGTTGCTCACCTGCATCGATCGTATACACTTCGATACCATGTGCTTTGGCAAGCTCTGCCATTTTGGGGTATACGGACTTGCATACGGAACAGGCATCAGTCGAGATATAAAGGATGTAGGGGTCTGATTGACTCGATAATCGATCGAACATGCTCATTGAACGTATCGAAGTAGCATCCGGATACTGCATCACTGACACTCCTTCAACATCAGATTGGCAGTTGCAACATTGCATGCTGTGGGGATATTTGCCAAAACGGCGACCCTTAAAAGTGCTTTTACATCCGGATCGTGGGGTTGGGATGTCAAAGGGTCCCAAAAAAACACGAGCATGTCGATCTTTCGCTCCACGATGGCTGCCCCTACCTGCTGATCACCTCCAAGCGGGCCGCTCAAATATGCTCGTACAGGAAGTCCGGAAGCTTCATGAACTCGCTTGGATGTTGTACCGGTACCACATAAGTCATGCTTTGACAGGATATCTTGATGATCCAATACCCATTGGATCAGTTCAGCTTTTTTGTGATCATGTGCGATCAAAGCGATCGTTTGTTGTTTCATGGTTGTTCCTCGATTCTTTCATAACCATCATAAAATAAAAACAAAGCCACTTCAAATGCTTTGTTTTATAGTATACATCATCCCTGCATTTAGATGCTCAAAGATGCTTAGGGCAGATATTTTCTCAAATCATCCACTTTGTCTGTTTTCTCCCATGCAACATCGAGGTCTTCGCGCCCCATATGCCCATAGGCTGCTAACTGGCGATAGATCGGACGCTTAAGCCCTAACTTCTCGATGATGGCGGAAGGACTTAGATCAAACTCGATGTTCACGATCTCAGCGAGCCTTTCATCGCTCACCACTCCCGTAAAAAAGGAATCCACAAAAATGCTGACCGGTCTACGCTTGCCAATGGCATATGCGATCTGTACTTCCACTTTGGAAGCAAGTTTGGCAGCAACGATGTTTTTGGCAACATATCTGGCAGCATACGCTGCTGAACGATCGACTTTCGTGGCATCTTTGCCACTGAAAGAACCTCCTCCATGTCGTGCCATTCCGCCATAGGTATCCACGATGATCTTGCGTCCGGACAACCCGCTGTCTCCTTTTGGTCCACCCGTGACAAAATGACCTGTCGGATTGACAAAGATCTTTGTATCTTCATCCAACAACGATGGATCGATCACGGCCTTGATGACATGTTCAATGACATCCTGTTCGATTTTCTTATGGGCTACTTTGTCTCGATGCTGGATCGAAATGACGATGGTATCGACACGTTTGGGTTTTCCATCGACATACTCCACGGTCACTTGGGTTTTACCATCCGGTCGGAAATAATCCACGATCTTTTCTTTTCTGACTGTTGCCAGTCTTTTTGCCAGCTGATGAGCCAACATGATCGGAAGCGGCATCAGTTGTTTCGTCTCATCGGTGGCATATCCAAACATCATGCCCTGATCACCGGCTCCTAATCCTTCCTTCTCCTTTGAGTGAGGAGTTTTGATCTCGTCCACACCCAACGCGATGTCTTCGGATTGCTCATCGATCGATGTCAATACGGCACATGTCGTACCATCAAAACCATACTTGGCACGATCATATCCAATCTGGACGATCGTGTCTCTGGCGATTTTGGGGATATCAACATAACAATCAGTGGTGATTTCTCCCATCACCAACACTAATCCGGTGTTGACGCATGTTTCACACGCTACTCGGGCATCCGGATCTCTTTTTAGGATCTCATCTAAGATAGCATCGGAAATCTGATCACAGATCTTGTCTGGATGACCTTCAGTTACCGATTCACTGGTAAATAAGTATTTGCTCATCATCTTTCTCCCTGTAAGTTTATCAAAAGCAGGCAATGATATGCCTCTTGTTTGTTAGGTCGTTACTTCTTCTTGTGGGGTTGATATCAAGGCGTGACGATAAACCTTGATATCAATTGTTTTATGCATGTTGTTAAACATGAGCCAAAAGCAAACAGCAAATGCTCCGGTCAACAAAGGAAACACGATCCATTGGATCAAACTTACCGTTACTTGTGCATCATGCTGGGCAAACAACATGGCCAAGATCGCAAGTCCCATCAAAAACCCTTTGAAGATCACGACTGCGCTCAACATGAATCCCATCGGTTTTCTTTGAAGTATCCAAACACCGGAAAGCAGTGCCAGCGGTACGATAAACCCCAGATCCAATCCTTGGATCACAAGTGTCGTATAATGATCCAACCCAGCAGGCGGTATCCCACTAAAGACATATGACACGATCATACTCAACCACATTCCACCCAACAAGACTCCTAGTGCGATTTGAACAAAACCGATCAGCTTGTTAGGAAACTTCGGCAAAAAAGCGTGCGATACACGATCGATGTCAAACTGCATAAATGCCCATACAAAAGCAAAAAAGCTCAGTGACATCAACATCACATACACGATGAACATCGGATTGAGCATCCATAAAAACACATATGAAGTGTAAGTATACAAAAAATACCCCAAGGTTCCCAGCAAGATCAGACCACCTCTGAGTGAGAACTCCTTGAACTTCGACCATGATAGTACGAGCATCGGTATTGCGACGATCAAAGTCACATAATCCTGAGCAATGCCCTGAGCAGCAATCGCCACCGAGTCATGCTGATACAATCCAAACCCATGCAATGTCACGCTTGTGTTCCAATAGCTAATGATGACGGAAGGACCGTCTCCCACACCCCAAAGAATACCCATCAAACAACTAATCATCGACAAGAAGATGATCAGTCCGATCATCCCATCAAACAGTTTGTTTTTCATGTCTGACCTCACTTTTTCAACAGTATCATCATATCATCAAAACAACACGCGTAAAAGTCGATCTTCATAAAATCATCTTCAAATGTGCATCAAATCACAAACATTGGAATCAATTTTTTATTAAAGAAGATACCAGACACAAACATTGAGATGCCATCAAAATCATTCTATAATAAAATCATAGGGTCCATGCTCTTTTTCCTGACTTGATCGTCTTCTTATCGAGTATGATCCAACACTAGCAAACACTTAAAACCATAGGAGATCGTCATACTGACTAGATAATGCCATGAAAAAAAAGAAAATAGGAATTGCATTAGGTGGCGGTGGAACCAGAGGGTTTGCACACATCGGTGTACTGCAGGCACTGGAAGAAGCAAATATCACGATCGATGCCGTATCTGGAACCAGTGCCGGATCGATCATTGGGTCTTTGCTGGCAAATGGTTACGCTGCGCATGAGATTTTCAACATCATGCGAAACAACAACATCACGGACATGGTCAAACTCAATTTGCCGACTGAAGGGTTTTTTTCTCTTAGGCATTTGAAAGAACAACTCGATAAACATTTACCAGCCACATTTTCTCAGTTGAAACTTCCCTTTTTTGTCACCGTGACCAACATGCTGACCGGAGAGGCTGAGTATCTTGATCAAGGAGAGGTTTCACTTGCCGTTCAGGCTTCTTCTTCGATTCCCGTATTGTTTTCACCCGTCAAGATCGATGGTGGCATTTATGTTGATGGCGGTTTAAAAAACAATGTCCCCATCAAACCATTGATAGGTCTTTGCGATGTGATCATTGCCGTGGATATCATGCCGGTAGAGTCACTTAAGAAAATCAAAGGCATGCAGGAAGTCGCCACGCGAACCTTCCAACTTGGCATCAAATCCTACACGGAAGCAGAAAAAGATGCATGTGCACTTTTGATCGAACTTGATAACCTGTCTCATTATCATTTGTTGGATGCAGGCAAAGCAGATGCAATCTATCAAATTGGGTATGAAGCTGCAAAGAAAATCGATTTTCAAAAACTGCTTGATTGATATGGACAAAAAAAGGTGGCATAAGCCACTTCAAAAATCATATAAGCATGAACATACCATCATCTTAAGATGGTATTTTTCATGTTCAACTCACCTGTCATCCAATCATCTCGACTTGTTTTATCGCTTGAATCACTTTACTCATCAAGGACCACACATCCTGGCCAAGATTGCTGGCGATCGTGATCATGACATCGTGGTGTTGATCCATCAAACTTATAAATGACACTCCCGGATCCATGCCAGTCATGTATGGGCACAGACGATCATCGCATTTTCTCAGCCACACCCCATACCCATAAGGATCATCCCCTTGATCAAACACCTGGATACTCAGCATTTGCTTGACCATGTGCATGGAAATGATCTTGCCCTGCAATAAATGATTCCAAAACAAGCCAATATCTTTCAAAGACGTAAAAGCTCCTCCGGCACCGGACCCTTTGGCATCCACACTGTAGATATTGGTACGATACTGGTTGTTTTCTTTGTCCCAAATGTAATGATTCGCACAGTCAACAGGCAAGCGATCCAACTCAAAATAACCGGTATCATGCATGTTGCATGGTTCAAAAATGATTTCTGAAAGCACATGATCCAATGGTTTATCCATGATGGCTTCCAATATCAACCCCAATACGACATACCCGGTGTTGTTGTATTGAAATCTTTCGTTTTTGGGATACATCATCGGCTTATCGATAAACAAAGGGATCAGATCGGACGATGTCCGGATTTTGTAATTGGGGAAATCTTTCCACAATGCTTCATAATCATCCATCTCATTCTCATTGAAGTAATCAGGGATACCGGAAGTATGCTTCAGCAGTTGCTCAATCGTGATATCGGGATCGATCTGCTTCCAATCGATCGCCAGCATCTTGCCGATCGTATCGGACAAAGCTAGCTTATCTTGTTGGATCAACTTCAATATGGCCACAGCAACAAACGTTTTGCCGGCAGAAGCCGTCGCAAAACGTGTGTGGATGGTATTGGGTCGTTGATTGGCGATGTCAGCAAACCCATAAGCTTTTTCAAAAACGACCTCACCTTTTTTAATGATGGAGAGCCATCCACTGAAATAAGAATCCACCTTGATGATCATTTCATTCTCCTGTCTTGATGCAACCACCATCCGATAAGACAAATCAAATCACGCAAAACATGTTTTACTCTTCCATGACATACGACATGTCACTCAGTTTCCGTATCAAATGCTTCCCATCATGTGCCTTCTGCAAATACGACACACCACCGGCCAGCCCAAACAAACCACAGTGATCATACATCTCTATCGGCATGTTCAACCACAAAGCATTGAAGATACTAAGTGTATCTCCATGAGAAACCACGATGATGGTATCGTGCTGTGATTTTATCAGCATTTCATAAAATGGTTTGAGTTTGTCATAAACATTGCGTTTTGACTCTGCATCCTCAAACAATCGATCATCGACAGTCACTTCATCCTTTTGTTTGTGTTGGTTGAGCCATTCCACGGATTTACCGACAGCAATACCAAGATTACGTTCCCTCAGTACCGGATTGATGATCGGATCCACCTCAAGATACCCGGCAACGATCATGGCTGTTTGTTTGGCCCTAAGAAGATCGGATGTGTACATCACAACATGATCCTTGATTTCTTTGGATAGTTTCTTGCCGATCAGGTGTGCTTGATGAGTTCCTAGTGCCGTAAGTGGCCAATCTGTCCAAGATCCTACCATACCATTGGTATGGTGGACTGATTGGGTATGCTGAATCGTTATGATTTTTTTCATCACTTGTGTCCTTTCATCATGGTTGTTTGATCTTTTGATCATGATTGATTTTCTTTGATCCATTTTACATAGGCGATGGCATTTGCTTCTTCCATACGATCATATGGATATTGAAAGTGCTCACTG
>CALFEZ010000191.1 GCA_937957895.1 uncultured Erysipelotrichaceae bacterium | reverse complement strand
GTGGTTGCAATACACATACAGTGGTTCCTTCCGTGATGATACCCTTGGACCTATCTACAACCTATTTGCAAGTGGACAAATCGATCTTGACACATTCATTGATCGTTTCAAAGCAGCATTGGTTGATTACGCCAGCTAATAGCATTTCATAAGTGTTCATCAGAAAAAGGGTAGGTTTTATATCTACCCTTCTTGATATAATTGGGATAAAGGAGGATGTATGGATAAGGAAAAGAGAAAACAGAAAATCGTGTTTTGGCTGTTTCTTGCTCCTGCTTTGATCGCCTTCATGATGGTCCAGATCATTCCTTTTGGTATTGGGTTGTATTACTCATTTACTAACTGGTCAGCGACTGCACAAGCATCGATCGATTGGGTGGGAATCAGAAACTACCAACAGATATTCAAAGACGTGCAATTTTTATATTCAACGATCATAACATCAGTATATACATTGATGAATATCATCGCTGTCAACATCATTGCATTTTCATTGGCGTTGTTGGTAACATCCAAAATCAAAGGAAAGAATTTCTATCGAGCCGGATTTTTCTTGCCGAATGTGATCGGGGGTATCATATTGGGTTATTTATGGCAGTTTATTTTCAACCGGTTCATCGTTCAAATCGCAACGACGGCAGGTGTAGCATTTTTACAAACTTCGATACTACGAACCCCTAATGGTGCATTGCTAGCGTTAGTCATAGTCAGTACATGGCAATATGCAGGATATATCATGATGATCTATGTCGCGGCACTTCAAAATGTTCCTCGTGATTTGATCGAAGCTGCCGAGATCGATGGTGCCACTGCATGGCAGCGTTTTAAAGCGATCACGATCCCCATGGTACGTCCTGCTTTTACAGTCACGTTGTTTTTGACGCTGGTCAATTCTTTCAAACAGTTTGATGTTAACGTTTCGTTGGTAGGAGTTGGTCCTGCGACCGTATTTATGGATCGTATCATCAATGGCACGAGTTTGCTGGCATTGAATATTTACAACACATCTGCAGTTCAATTGAATACTGCGCTTGCTCAGGCTAAAGCGATTTTGTTCTTTATCGTTTTAGTGGTATTCTCCTTGTTGCAAGTATACTTTTCAAAGAGAAAGGAGATCGAACTATAATGAGAAGCAAATCATCACGCTATATACTTGAAGCGTTGACGATCGCATTGGTGATCTTCTTCCTTATTCCATTGGTGCTTGTCATAATCAATGCAGCCAAAGACAATAACGAAATTTTCCGCAGTCCTGCTGCTTTGCCTGAAAACTGGGGAAACATCTGGGCAAACATCACCAACATATGGACTAATCCAAACATCCGCTACAGTCAGGCGCTGATGAACTCGGTGATCGTCACCTTCTTTTCTCTAATGGGAATCACTATCTCTTCCGCCATGGCAGCTTGGGTGTTGGTAAGAACCAAAACCAAGACATCCATGTTTATATTCTTGTTGTTTGTTGCAGCAATGGTCATACCATTTCAAGTAGTCATGTTTCCACTGGTACGTTGGTTTAGCATCGTACAAAATGCAACTGGGATCCAACTCTTGCGAAGCTATACCGGTATCGTCATTGCTTATATGGGATTTGGAAGCTCATTATCGATATTCCTCTTTCATGGGTTTATCAAATCGATCCCTTTGGACATCGAAGAAGCAGCATATGTCGATGGTTGTGGAAAAATAAAGACATTCTTCTACATCGTATTACCGATTTTAAAGCCGATCTATGTTACAGTGTTGATTCTTAATGGTATTTGGATATGGAATGATTATCTTTTACCGATGCTTGTACTTGGAAAGGGCACGGCAGTGCAGACCATTCCATTGGCTGTCAGCAACTTTGCCGGAGCATTTGTCACATCGTATGATTTGCTTCTAACAGCAATCTTGATGGCGATCGTTCCAGTTATTTTCTTCTTTATCCTCGCACAGAAATACATCATCAAAGGTATGGTCGAAGGATCGGTCAAGTAACAATAAAGCAGAAAATGACCGCCAGGTCATTTTCTTTCTTATCATAGAGGAGGCATCATGAAGCATCAGCAAAAACTTGAATCACTTTATCATAAGATTTACGGAAGTCATCCCGCATATGAGCAAGCTTTAGAGAAGTTGTTTGAATTGATGATAAATGCAAAGCAACAACGCAAACCATCATTGATGGAACTCGATAAAAAGCAATCCAATTGGTATTTTTCCCAAAAAATGGTGGGTATGACACTTTATGTCGATTTGTTTGCCGGCTCATTCAATCAACTAATCAAAAAGATCGACTATTTCAACGATCTTGGGATCACATATCTTCATTTGATGCCATTACTCAAACCAAGAGAAGGCGAGAATGACGGTGGTTACGCCGTAGAGGATTACCGCAATGTCGATCCAACCTTGGGAACCATGGATGAGTTTCAAAGGATGCTCAACTATTTCAATGAACATGACATCAAGATTTGTATCGATTATGTCGTCAATCATGTTGCAAAGGAACATAAGTGGGCACAAAAAGCACTGGAAGGAGATCAATCATACCAAGACATGTTTATCATGTTTGATGATGACACGATCCCGAAACTGTTCAACGAAACCGTACCAGAGGTGCTTCCGGATAAATGTCCTGGGAACTTTTCTTACTATCCACAAATCGATAAATATGTATTTACCTCTTTTAGTGAATTTCAATGGGATCTGAACTTCAAAAATCCATGGGTTTTCAATGCCATGATCGATAATCTTCTTTATTTGGCAAATCTTGGTGTAAACATGATTCGTCTGGATGCGATCCCATTTATGTGGAAAGAAGTGGGAACGACTTGCCGAAATCTTGCCCCCATTCATGATCTTATGAGGATGTTTTATCTCATCAAAGACGACGTTTGCCCTTCGTGTGCATTGCTTGGTGAAGCGATCGTTGAGCCCGAACAGATAGTATCGTATTTTGGTTCGGATAAGGAGACAGAGTGTGAGATCATGTACAATGCCAATTTGATGGTTGACATCTACAATAGTTTCGCGACCAGAGATACACGATTGATGACGATCGATGCCAATCGTTTCCAATTGCCTGTCAAGGGAACATGGATGAACTATGTCCGATGTCATGATGACATCGGATGGGGATTTAATGAACAAGCGATCACAGAGATGGGGTTTGATCCATTTGCACATAAACAGTTTTTGATCCGATTTTATGGTGATGATTTCCATGGTACTTTTTCAAAAGGAGAGCATTATCAGTTTAATCCCGTCAATCATGATGCACGGACCAATGGTACACTGGCTAGTTTGCTAGGATTGGAGAAGGCGATCGATGGTAAGGAACAGTTCAAACAATACGAAGCGATCCGTCGCATCAATCTAGCGCATGCCTTGATATTAACCTATAGAGGCATTCCGCTGATTTACAGCGGAGATGAAATCGCAACGATAAACGATCAAAGTTATCTAAATGACCCAAAAAAGGCAAAAGAGGGAAGATGGGTCCACCGTCCGTTTTTTGACTGGTCACGAGCAAAAAATAAGGATGTCTGTGGAACCTTTGAGCATGATGTATACCAGACACTAAAAAAAATGATCAAGATCAGAAAAACTTTACCTTATCTGCACGGTCAATCAACACAGTTTGCAGTGGATCTGCAAAACAACGGGGTGTTTTGTATTATACGTCAACATCGCCAAAAATCTTTCCTGGCACTTTTCAACTTTACAGAAAACAAGCAAACGATCCACACATACCATCTCCGCCAGATGGTATCAGGTCATCATTATATCGACTTGATCCAAGGAAGAGAAATCAATTTCAACCAAGAGAAAATCGAGTTGAGTCCCTACGAGTTTTTGTGGTGTGTTGTTGATTAGTCTTTGAAAAGTTTGGTAAAAAAAGGAAGAAAGCAACACCAGATTTGAAAAGTAGCATTTGTGTGTTTTAATATAAAAAGATCACGTCATAAAAAAGCTGGTAGAAGCTTTTTTGTGTGGATTATTATAGCTTGGACGAAAAAATCCCATTTCCACGATGGATGTACATCAGGTTGTATGACTTTCAGTGACTATGTTCGATTCTGAACTTTGATGAAGGTCACACGCTTTCGATGGCATCAAGCAATGTGGATTCAATTTTTTGCACTGCTTCAATGAGTTGAGGATCATTCAATAATGATGCCAAACTAGTTGGAGATGCCATGTGGATGGTCGTGACATTGTTTATTTCCCTGACAATGATCTTACATGGCAACAGATAAAGTGCTTGAGCATTGACCTCTAGGATCTGGTTTGCTTCAAATGGATTGCATATTTCCAGAATGGACAGTTTGCCATCGAAAGAAAGGTTCTTCTCATTGAATTTTTCAGATAAAGGAATAGTGCATAAAGTTCCAAAACCTCTTTCCATGAGTAATACCTTCAATGCATCAATAGTGTCTTCGAAAGACTTGTTTGTTTGATAATGATATTCTGTGAGCATAAACATACCTCGCTGATTTGATTTTAACGTGAAACATGTTTATTTGCGAATGTTATGCCTGATTTGATCGATTAGCCATTTAGAAGACAAACCTGTAAACGCATCCGGATCACGATTTTTATCTAATTGCTCCATTGAGTACTGTGATACCACCGACCCGTTGATGATTTGATAGGTCCAAAATGGAAAATACCGGTATCTATCATTAGATTTATCTTGAAGAAACAAAAGCCAATGCGTATTTGAACTGAACTCTGGTATAGGGATTGCATCAAACAACATTTCTATTTCATCCCATGGATTTCTACCTTGAAACGAAATCTGGATCGTAACCTCTATCTGTTCTTCAGTGTGGCCTTTTATGGGTTCAATGACTTTAAAATGAGCAATGGTCTCAATCATGTTATAAACACCGGGAGCAAAAAACGGTTCCTTCAGCTCCATTTCGTACTCAAGCAGTTCAAACTTAATGAACTCAACAAAGACAATGGAAGTACTGTATTTGACTACCTCCTCAAAAGAAGGATGGTATGTCGATGCATCATCGAACTTCAATACATCGATTACGGCAAATTGACTTCGATAATGCCGATATTTTCCGTTATTAAGAAGATTTGCGCCATAAAGTGAAAGAATGATGATCATGGGGATCATGGCCAGCTGCAACCACATCCATGATCGTTTTGGTTGTTCAAATGATGTAAATTCGATCTGTTGGATCCCTTTTGATTCAAACATTTGATATTGTTGATTGAGCTCTTTGGTTAATCTTTCTTTGAAACGCTTTTCGAAATCAGACATAAAAGTCCTCCTTATCCAAATGCTTTCGGATGTTTTTCAAAGCTTTCTGATAATGATATTTCGTGTTCGAGGTTGACAAGTCAAGCAGTTCACCAATCTCAATGAATGTATAACCTTCCACCAGATGCAGGGTGATGATCGATCGTTGCAAAGAGTTGGTATAGGGTTGTATTTGATGAAGTATGTCTTTAAGTTGATACGAGTTAGGGTTTGGATCGGCTATCTCCTTCTTTGATATGTCTTGATGAAGTTGTTCGTGTTTTCTTTTTCTTATAGCATCGACCGCGATGTTCTTGGCGATTCTTGAGATCCATGCCATACCTGATCGATTCAATCTATACTTCTCAATATTTTGATAGACTCTTACGTATGTTTCTTGCATGGCATCGGCAATATCTTGTTCATGGTCGAAATATCCCCTCAAGATCATAAAAAGAAGACGTTGGGTCTTTAAAATCAACAACTCCATTGCTGCATGGTCATTCTCTTTAAGTTTTATGAGACATTCTTCGATTTCTTTATTGTGAAGTACCATGGCATCCCTCTTGCTTATATAACGTTATAGAAATCAAAAAAGACAGGAGTCTTAAAAAAAAGTTATCTTCGTATGTTGATGCACATTTAGAATCAAAAACAAAAAAAGTAAGAATAATCCATTTGTGATCGATACCATAAACTACCAAGTTGATCATGAAGCACACTTAGCATTTAGAAAAGACTCCATAATATAAAACAATTCACATTGTTGTGAGTTGTCTAATTTGCAGGCAAGGGAACATGAAAGAGAACTAATTTGTGTCAAATTTCTTTCATGAGTTAGTTATTTTTTTGCTTTTCTCAAATCATTTAAAAAAGTGACCAAAAGCAACAAAACACCAGCAATAATCAAAATATACGCAAGATAGCCCAACCCCATCCCAGTATACCATACTAATCTCCACCAACTATTAGTTGCCCCCTGACTTGTATCCACATAAGAAGTCACATAACGCATCAAATGGGGAACTAATACTAACAATAAAGCTCCACAAACCACCATAAAAAATCCTGACAACGTACTCTTTTTATTATGTGAGAACATAAGTATATGCCTCCTTTTGGCTCCTTATGCACAGTTTCTTCTCTATTTGAAATTTAACACCTCCCTTGAAGGATGTCAATTGAATCAAAGAATCAAAAACTTAATGCATTTCATGATTACTTCCATGTATCTTTAGGAACATGTCCATTGATTTGAGAATCGATATTTAGACGTGCACGTGAATATGGTGAAGATCAAACGATGAACCGAATCGATGGAGAAGCATTATGGACTGAACTTCTGAAAATTGGTTGAATGGTGTGTTAATATATGATTGAAATAATAATGTGACCAGTTTTAACAGTAAAGGAATCAACGAAAGATGAAAGAAAAAGAACTAACTACATACTGGGGTCAATTCAGTAATGAGTTGTTGAACTACATAAAAAAGAGAGTTAAAAATGATCATGATGCCGAAGATATTTTGCAGGATGTATTTATAAAAATCTATAAAAATTTCGAAAAATTGAATGACCACAGGAAACTAAAAGCTTGGATGTATAAAATCACAAACAATACGATCATCGATTTTTATCGGAAAAGCAAAGATCCAATGATACAATTTGAGAAGGTAGAAAGTGTTATCGCCAACTCTCATCAACTACAAAACATGAATGATGAAATCATATCATGTTTAATACAGTTCATAAACGAGTTGCCAGATAATTACAGAGAACCGCTTGAAATGCATGACCTAAAAGGAATAAAACATCAAGACATCTCGAAGCACCTGAGTATTTCGATATCTGGATCAAAAACGAGAGTTCATCGCGGACGTGAGAAACTGAGAGAGATTCTAAGTAACTGTTGTAAGATTGAATTTGATGCTTATGGTAATGTAGTAGAGTACACAAGTTTGGGGAACGATCAGAAACCTTGTGGTGAATAGATCATTCAACCAGAGTATTGTATGTTTTGTAACCATTTGTAGACGCACTCGTCTTTAATATTGGATCGATAGATGGAGGATTATTCTGTGACTATCAACAAAGAAGATATCAAAAAACACATTCGTCTCAATTATGGAAAGATTGCCTCGCAAGGTGTACAAGGTTGTGGGGCATGTTGTAGTTCAAATGAATATCAGAAAACAGATTTGTTTGATATTGTTAAAACATCTAACCAATTAGGTTATACTTCAAATGATCTTGTTGGGATGCCTGAAAATGCCAACATGGGATTGGGATGTGGGAATCCTGTTGCCATTGCTTCAATCAAAAAAGGGGAAACAGTTCTTGATCTGGGGAGCGGTGGAGGATTTGATTGTTTTCTTGCCAGAAAACAAACAGGAGAATCGGGATTTATCATAGGGGTGGATATGACACCTGAGATGATAGAGTTATCCACTCGAAATGCTGAACAACTCGGATACACTAATATTGAGTTTAGACTGGGAGATATCGAGGATCTCCCAATTGAAGATGCTTCAATTGACGTAATCATATCAAACTGTGTCATCAACTTGTCTCAAGATAAAGGCAAGGTTTTTAAAGAAGCATATCGTGTTCTTAGAAAAGGAGGCAGACTTTCAATAACTG
>CALFEZ010000190.1 GCA_937957895.1 uncultured Erysipelotrichaceae bacterium | reverse complement strand
ATACGGCGACCACCGAGATCTACACTCTTTCCCTACACGGCGCTCTTCCGATCTATAGGATGTCTGCACATAGATCTTCGCAACATCCTTCAGATAGACAAATCCGATTTGCTCCTGCGATCCTGAGATCACGATGTTTTCGATGTCCTGGATCGATTACAGTGTGGCAGGGGTCTGAACATTGATGGTGGTATCTTGATAGTTGATCGATCCGGATGGGATGGTCAAGTTCTGAGCTTGAAGCAGTTGCACGATGTTTTCAATGGAAATTCTATATAGATACAGATCATCGATATCGACATCGATGATCACTTGCTTTTCCCCTTTGCCAACTACATCCACTTTTCGAACACCGTCTAATCGTAACAGTTCGCTTGCGATGGATGACGCATATTCACCAAGATCAGACAATCGATAATCATCATTGGACAAAGACAAAATAAACTGCGGTACATCTGCCAAATCCGTCTGGATCACGGGCGACATGGCCAAAGGAGGAAGATCACTTTTGACATCATCGATCGCCGATTTGAGTTCCATCAGTGATTCATCCGGGTCGACTGAAATCTCAAACATGACGACCACGATCGATGCACTGTTATAGGAATAGGAGTTGAGCAGATCGATATTGGGGATCTCACTGATCCTGTTTTCAAGCTTTTTGGTTACAAACTCCTCAACTTCAACTGAAGTTGCTCCGGGATATATGGTGGTGATCAAAGCAGCCGGCAAGTTGGTATTGGGGTTTTCCTGTTTTGGGATGATCCAATAAGCACCAAAACCGGCTATGATAAAGAAAACCAGAAACAAAACGACGATATGTCGAAATTTGATGAGTTTTTCAACGATCTTGATCATGAATCATCACCATGGATCACACGGACCTTCATGCCGACCTTGAGTGATCTTGAACCTTCAATGACGACCAGATCCCCTTCTTCCAACCCATACACAAGCACCAGGTTGTTTTGGATCCCTCCACGTTTTACGACTCTTCGCTGGATACGATCTCCAATAACGACAAACACATAGTCTTCACCGTCGTTTTTCAACAAAGACAGATCGATCCAGATTCCATCAGTCTCACCCAATTGGATCATGACTTGGACGGTTTCCCCGATGTTAAGATTATCACCATAACCAAGATTGACAGTAGCCTCATAGGTTCTTGAAGTGACATCAGGAATAAAGGAAATGGTATCAACGACACCATCGATCGATCGGGTCTCGCTGCTTACGATTGCTTCCATACCTGTACGCACCTGATTGACATTGCCTTGACTCAATCCAAACACTGCAACCATCTCGTTGGATGCGATCACTACCGTGGGTATCAAAGGAGTTGCCAGTTCACCGACGGATTGAACGACTGCCACTACTTTTCCGGATATGTTGGAATAGAGTTTAGTTTCTTCCAACTGATTCTGAGCGGCACGCATGTTGTTTTGAGCGATCGATGTTTGGATAGTGGATGCTTCATATGCCGAAACACTGGCTTCATACCGAGATTGGGCGATGATGAGGGATGCAGGCTCTTGAGATGAAGCATCTTCTAAGGTCAGTTTGGCCGCATTCAGTTCGATTTCTTTTTGCAATGATACCGTACGAGCTTCGGCTGCTTGTGGTGAATCTTCCCCATGCTCTTTTATTGCCTGGTTCAATGCTTCGACTGCAGTATCGTACTCCTTTTGTTTCGCATTGACCTCAGCCTGTGCTTCATCGATTCGCTTTTGGTGCTGATTTTGTTCATTACGAAGATTCGCAGCTTCAGCTTCCATGGTCGCACGGGCTTGGTTTTGATTCGATAAGGCAACATTGTATGTCGAGGAGGCATTTTCGTAATTGATGCGTGCGTTTTGATCATCGATGTTTGCCAAAAGTGTACCCTTTGATACAGTCTGGCCTACATTGACATAAATGTTTCGAATGGTTCCGATCGTAGCAAAAGTAGCTTCATTGGTTTCTTTTGGTTGGATGAATCCAACAAACTTCATTTGTTCTTGATTCAAAGATATCGAAACATCCATGACTTTCACATTAGGAATGATAGGATCGATGATGGCTTCTTGCTTTGGCCAGAGCATGACGATCACCAAGATGACTACCAGAAAAATCCAACTGTACTTGATGTATTTCTTAATCATATTGATCTCCTGCCTCAAGCATCATGGTAAACAAATGCAAATACATGTTGATGATCGCTTTGAGTTTCTCGGGATGCTGGTGATAGGGTTTGAGAGTGATCAACATTCCGCGTGCCAGTCCACTGACGATCGCCTCAGAAAGCATGTCACTCAACTGTGGTACATATGCCAATGTGGGATCTTGCTTGGCCCAAGGTCGGATCATCGTTTCGATCAGCTCGTTGATCCAGCTTACCAATTGATCGGTAAACCGCTGATGTTTGAGCAAGATCAGACATTCCTGTTGATCGGTTGCAAACACGTCCAAAAAACCATCGGACATCGAATTGATCTTCTTTAAAAAGAAATCCATGCGCTGTTGTCTGGTTTTGAGCATGTCTTCATCAGGATGATCCAGATCATCAAAGATCGCTTGATTGATCCTTTGCATGGTGGGATTCAATATCGCATCTGCTAATGCTTCCTTGTTTCGATAATAGCGATAGACATTGCCTACTGTCATGTTTGCTGATGTAGCGATGTTTCGCATTGAAGCATCATCGATGCCATGAATGATAAAGTGATGCTTTGCAGCGGCAAGGATATCTTGCCGTATGTTCTCTTTGAGTATTTGCGCCATAAATGAACCTCTGTTTACAATTATAAGTATACACTTGTTCATGATTGGAGGCAACAAAAATAGTATCGAAATGTTTATTGTTGCTGATACTTCACGAAATTAATCATTATCAGCACGATTCCTTTTTTCTAACATGTTTACATGCAATGAAATGGGTTTTTAAAGCTTATCAAAACTAACGATTATGATGATCTGGCGCAAATTAAGCATACAACACATAAAAGGCATGTCATGACTTAAATCATTGGCATGCCTGACTATTGTATCTATCCACCCTCTGCTCTTTTAATTTGTCACAACCCAATACAATACTTACATCAAATCACCTTTCGGTTTGGTAATTGTTACAAAGGTTTTAACAACATCTCATCGTGTCAATTACACAAATAGTTAAGTTCCCAAGTGCCAGTTGCAGCTGTAACATTATCACCTGCACGATCAACAAAACTTAGTGTGCCATCTTCGTTCAAAATAAACGAAGGATACCAAGTATAATTATCTTCTCGATCATACATTGCTGTAAAAGACAACACATTTTCTTCTAAGGTAACATCCGAAATGTATTCATCGATTGTACCAGTGTATCCTGTTCCATAACCTTCCTTATCATTCACATTGTAAATGATTGTAAAATGATGTGTGAAACCAGTGTTGTTGTTTACACTTGTAATATACAAAACATACTGCATCTCAGGCACGATTACTTCCTGATCCATACCAAGAGCTTTCAGTTTTTCGTTGAGGAACATCGCAATTTCAAAACGATAAGCACATTTGTCGAACTTGCTGACTCCTCTGAAATCACTTCCTGGACCCATTTCATGCGCAACATCAGCAATGAAGTTACCTCCCGATTTACGTTCGCCGTAACGATGGGGAATCTCAACCTCCTTAAGAAGTTCTACAGCCACTGCTGGTGCATCTTTGCGTAAAGAAATCGGGGAACCAGATGTTGACCATGTTGTTGAAAAACCACTGCTTGCAACGAAGGTTCCCGTCATTCCAAATTGATTGATCGTTCCCTCAAAAACCCCGGTATAAACGATCGGAGAACGGTCATAATCTAGATAAAGAGAATGGCCTGATACGTACCCTTCAAGTACACCTCCATACTCCCAATCACCTTCGTTGTTTATCCACCAGAATTCACCAGTCACATCTCCAAACTCATCCTGTTCAAGCTGAACAAACTCTCTATTAGCAGTTCCTCCTGCAAAATCCAACATCCAATCCCCAGAAATGTTCCAATATGGTGCTACTCGTGTTGCACCAACACTTATAAAGAGTGAGCTCATTAGTAGAAAAACTACAAGAAGATTACAAAACAATTTCTTCATCTCAAATATCCTTTCTTGTTTGTCTATCGTTATATTAGACAACCACCCATTAATCTAATAACTTTTGTTGAAGCAAAGAGAGAATAGTTACTGAAATCAAAACATTAAATGTACTAGACATTCATGAAAACAACAAAAGAATCTGTTTGATAAACACATTTTCTGATCTATTTATGACTTGAGCCAAATTGAACCTTTCAAGAAATGATCAACTCAAGAAAGGTTTGAATGTCGTTTTAAACGCGAACTCAATCAGTTGTCAAATTATATATTTCTATCTGATTGAAGTTGAGGTAAAGCATTACATCTTGAACAAAAAGATAGTTATATTTGTGATTAAAATCTCACGTAAATTGTACATCATTCAATTCTTTTTTTCAATAAAAAAACCGATTTCTCGGTTATTTTCTGAGTCCCAGACGACTGACAAGTTCACGGTAGCGATTGACATCTGTTTGGCGCAAATACCCAAGCATGTTGCGACGACGCCCTACCTTTTTAAGCAATCCGCGATTGGAATGATGGTCTTTTTTATGGACTTTGAGATGTTCGGTAAGCGTGTTGATCTCATATGTCAATACAGCTACCTGAACCTCGACCGAACCGGTATCACCTTCAAACCGTGCGAAATCCTTGATGATTTCTTGTTTTTTCTCTTTCGAAATCATGTTTCCTCTCCTTTCGTGATTCCTTCTAATCCAAGTAAGAGGCCGAGGAAAGCCAAAAACCTAGAATAAAAGCATATCAAGGATAACACATCCGATTTTCGATTGCAATATCAGGCCACTTTTTGTAGAGTGGATATTGTAAGGAGAACAATATGAAAATTGCTTGGATAGGAACTGGGATCATGGGATATCCCATGGTCGATCATCTGATCAAAGCCGGATTTGAAGTGTCGGTTTATAATCGTACCATAAAAAAGGCATCCTCTTTGGATGCACGTATATGCACCAGCATCAAGGAAACCGTCAAAAACGCCGATGTCATCGTGACGATCGTTTCTTTACCTGAAGATGTCCACATGGTTTATACCGAAGACGGGATCTTCGATCATGCAAAAAACGAAGCGATTTGCATCGATATGACGACATCTTCCCCTTCATTGGCACGCGAGTTGCATGCCCTTGGAAAATCCAGAGGGTTGCATTGTCTGGATGCTCCGGTCAGTGGTGGTGATGTGGGAGCCAAAAACCAAACCCTGACGATCATGGTAGGCGGTGATGAGGATGTTTTTGAAAGTATGTTGCCTGTTTTTCAACATCTAGGAAAAACCATTACGTATGTTGGTCCTGCAGGATCAGGTCAGCACATGAAAATGACCAATCAGATCGCAGTCGCCAACAATTTGATGGGTGCTATCGAGAGTTTGGCATATGCCCAATCTGTTGGACTTGATCAACAGACTGCCATCCATGTATTGACCAAAGGAGCTGCCGGAAGTTGGCAGTTACAGGTCAATGGACCATTGATCGCAAAACAGGATTTCACACCGGGGTTTATGAACATCCATTTCATCAAAGATCTTCGCTTGGTACTCGAAGAAGCCAAAAAAAGCAATGTATCATTGCCCATGGTTGAAAGAGTCTTGGAGTTGTTTGCATCACATACCGATCCTTCTTTTTTACATGAAGCAACGATCGCGATCTATCGTGATTACATTGATCACTGATCCATCAATAAGACCAAAACATCATGTAAAAACAGTCTTCCCTGATATGTCGTCGTGATGGTATCGAAATCAACGATCAGCCATCCTTTTTGGGTTGCTGCCTCGATCGCATGATGATATTTCTCAAGCAGATCAACATCAAATGCTTCTTTAAACTTTTGGATATTGACACCTTCGCTCAGTCGCAGGTTCATCATCAAAAACTCAAACATGCTTTCTTCTTTGTTTAGTATGATCTTTTCTTTGAGAAGTTTTTGTTTTGAAAGATAGTAATGGATATTGGAAGTGTTGATCGTGCGAACAACCCCTATTTTCGAAGCTGCTCCCGGGCCGATACCGATAAAGTCATCGTAATGCCAGTAAGCAAGATTATGTCTGCTTTTTCTATTGCGTTTGGCATAGCTGCTGACTTCATAATGATTATAACCGTTACTTGTCAACATCCGATGGGCTAGATCATAAAACGATCCTTCCAAATCATTGTCTACTGGTTGGATGTTTTGACGAGCAAAAGCTGTGTTGGGTTCGATCGTCAAAGCATACAACGAGATATGTTCGACATCCAGTCGAATGAATGCATTTAGCGTTTCAGCAAAATCATCCGTTGTCTGTGTAGGAATGCCATACATGGCGTCTATGCTAATGTTGTCAAATCCCAGTGATCGCATCATCGCGATCGCATCGACTGCCTGTTGCCACGTATGCTTGCGTGTAAGTACGCTTAAAAGGTTGTCTTGGATAGCCTGGACCCCAACACTGAGCCGATTGACTTTCATTTCACGAATCGTGCTCAGCTTTTGCAGGTCGATCGTTTCTGGATTGATCTCCATCGTATATTCCGTGTTTGATGTGATCAATGGCATTAGCAGTGATTCAAGCAACGTCAGCTGATCCTGATCCAATGCAGAAGGCGTACCGCCGCCGATGTAGATCGTATCAAAAGGATCAGCAAACTGCTTAAGATCTTCAGCGATCCGTTGCAATACTTGGTCAGCAAGATCTTTGTGATAGACTGCTTTGACAAAGTCACAGTATCCGCACACATGAGCACAAAACGGGATATGGATGTAAAGCGATCTAGGATGATTCATATTTAACAACAACTTTTTCGATTTTTTCCTGAATGATCTGATGTGCGGACACTCCAAGATCATCTGCCAGTGCCAAGGCCACCATCAACACATCCGCCAGCTCTTCGATCAAAGCCTGTTGATCGATCGGTCGTCTTTGCGACTCGATGGTCAGTTCAACAACTTCTTCATTGAGATATCGGATCAAGGATGTCAGATCATCAGTCTTGTCCCATCCCAAACGCATACGCATGGCATTGATCAGGTCGATCGTTTCTTTCATAGCATCACCAGGTCCATTATACATTAAGTGATCGGCTTAAAGCGAGCATTGAAAAAGCGAAGCATTTTCGGCTCATAAACAAAGCTAAGTCCTTTGATGTCGTGGCGGTGTGTGTATAGATGGATGATAGCATCCGCGACCACATCAAGATGTGCATAGGTATATACTCTGCGTGGGATCGTCAAACGTACCAGTTCAAGTTTTGGTTTATGGTTTTCACCGGTGACTTTGTTGCGACCGGCAGAAACGATGCCTCGTTCCATAGCACGCACTCCCGACTCGACATAGATCGCAGCCGCAAGTGCTTGGGCCGGCAACTGTTCTTGTGTCAGGTGATCACAAAACGCTCTGGCATCCAAAAAGACAGCATGCCCCCCTGCCGGTTGGACGATCGGGACGTGGTGTTCTTTAAGTTTGTCGGCAAGATACTGCACTTGCATCACACGATGTTGGATATAGGGATACTGGACTGATTCTTTGATACCGATCGCCATGGCTTCCATGTCTCTGCCCGCCATGCCGCCATAGGATGGCATGCCCTCAAATACAACCACCAACTCCTTGGCTTTTTCAAACAACTCATCATCGTTGGTTGCCAAAAATCCGCCGATATTGACAAGACAGTCTTTTTTACCACTCATGGTACAGCCATCGCTGTATGAAAACATCTCCTTGAGAATGTCTTCGATGCTGTGATGTCGATAGCCTTGGTCTCTGTCTTTGATGAAATAGGCATTTTCAACAC
>CALFEZ010000189.1 GCA_937957895.1 uncultured Erysipelotrichaceae bacterium | reverse complement strand
AGAAGCGAAAAATCGTGATCATAAAAAATTGGGACGGGAGTTGGGTTTGTTCATGCTTTCCGAATACGGACCAGGGTTTACGTTTTGGTTACCGGATGGCATGACTTTGCGCAAGATCTTGGAGGACTTCTGGTGGGAAGAACACGTCAAAGAAGGGTATCAGTTTATTCAGACGCCTATCATGATTTCTCAGGATCTATGGCAAGTTTCAGGACATTGGGACAACTACCGTGAAAACATGTATGCTTCTGAGATCGATGAGCGCAAGTTTGCCATCAAACCGATGAACTGTCCGGGAGGCATGCTCGTGTATGCTCAGGGATTGCATTCCTATAAAGAACTCCCTTTGCGCATCGGTGAGTTGGGATTGGTCCACCGCCATGAAGCTTCAGGTGCTCTCAATGGTCTTTTCAGAGTCAGAGCTTTCACACAGGATGATGCTCACATCTTCATGCGAGAAGATCAGATCGAATCGGAAGTCGTACGATTGATCCAGTTCATCGATCGTTTCTATGCTATTTTTGGTTTGACATACACGATCGAACTATCCACACGACCAGAGAAGTTCATTGGTGAAATCGAAATGTGGGACAAATCCGAAGAAGCATTAAAACAAGCATGTCAGGCTGCAGGCAAAGAGTTCAAGATCAATCCGGGCGATGGAGCATTTTATGGTCCCAAACTTGATTTTCACATCATGGATTCACTAAATCGCGTATGGCAGTGTGGCACCATTCAACTCGACATGAATCTACCAAGTCGTTTTGAACTTGCTTACATTGATTCCGATGGATCCAAAAAAGAACCGATCATGCTTCATCGCGTCATTTTTGGTTCAGTGGAACGATTTATCGGTATTCTGATCGAACACTACGCAGGAGCATTCCCACTTTGGATGGCTCCCAAACAGATAAGCATCCTTCCGGTCAATCCGGAATTGCATCAAGATCATGCCAATGCTTTGCATTCAGCATTGACCAACACAGGATATCGTGTTGTTGTGGATGCGAGAAATGAAAAACTGGGATATCGCATGCGGGAAGCACAAATCAAAAAGATCCCGATCCAGCTGGTGATAGGAGATCATGAAGTAGCCAACAATGAAGTCAATGTGAGACGTTATGGGCAAAAACAAGCTGAAAACATGTTGTTTGACAGTTTTGTAAATATGATCCAAAAAGAAGTGGAAAGTAAAAAAGGCTGATGCCTTTTTTATTTTCGGGTCAATGATCCAAATACCCCTCGTGCCAACTCTCTTCCAATCGAACTACTCATTGTGCCTAGAAAGGATTTGGCCATTTTCTGCAGTTCGGTTTGTTGTGTACGAGAGGAGGGTTTGCGTTCTGATTGAGCTTTTTCACGCTGTTGTTGTTTAAGCTGGATCTCTTTTTGTTTTTGTTGTAGTTCTTCCTGCTTGAGTGACTGCAACCGTTCCATCTTGGCTTTTAAGATCTCATATGCCGACTCTTTGTCGACGATTGCACCATACTTATAGAAAAACGGAGAGTTCTTGATGATGGCATCTCTTCGAGCAGGTTCGATCGTTCCCATATGGCTGCGAGGTGGAATGATCATCGTGCGTTCGACGATGCCAGGTGTTCCCTGATGATCCAGCATGGATACCAAAGCTTCCCCGGTTTTGAGTTGTGTGATGACGGATGTGATGTCGATGTTTGGATTTTGTCTGAAAGTCGCTGCCATGGCAGTGACCGCTTTTTGTTCTTTGGGGGTGTAGGCTCTTAAAGCATGCTGGACACGATTTCCAAGCTGAGACAAAACTTTGTCAGGAATGTCGATCGGATTTTGTGTGATAAAGAAGACACCGACACCTTTGGATCGGATCAAACGAACCACCAACTCGATCTTTTCTTGAAGTATTTTGGTAGCATTGTTAAAGAGTAAATGTGCTTCATCGAAGAAAAAGACGAGTTTTGGTTTATCCAGATCTCCGACTTCAGGCAAAGTCTCATACAACTCAGACAGTAAGTAAAGTAAAAAGGTGGAGTACAAAGCAGGGGAGCGCATGAGCCTTTCTGATGCTAATACATTGATAAACCCCTTGCCATCAGGATCGGTCAAAAGCAGATCTTCGATCTCAAGAGCAGGCTCAGCAAAGAAATGATCACCACCCTGATCTTCAAGCTGTAGCAAAGCTCGTTGGATCGCTCCGACGGAAGTCTTCGAGATCGAACCATACTCGATCGTAAACTGGCTTGCATGATCTCCGACATACTGCAGCATGCTGCGCATGTCTTTTAGATCGATCAATAGCAATCCCATGTCATCTGCGATTCGAAATACGATGTGCAAGACTCCGGTCTGCACGTCATTCAGATCCAAGATCCTGCTTAATAACAAAGGACCCATTTCAGATATACTGGTCCGAAGTGGATGACCCAGTTCTCCAAAGATATCCCAAAGCCTTATCGGAAATCCCCGAAATGAGAAATCCCCTAATCCAAGCAGATCGATCCGCTCTTGAAGCTTGGGATTGATCTCACCTGCCTGAGCAAGCGATGCGACATCGCCTTTGACGTCCGATAAAAAAACCGGCACTCCATGATCGCTAAAATACTCTGCAAGCACTTTAAGGGTAATTGTCTTTCCGGTCCCGGTCGCACCTGCAATAAGACCGTGGCGATTGGCCATGTTTGCAAGCAAAAAAACTTCTTTGTCACTTTTTCCAATCAGATATTTATGGCTGTTCATAATGGTCTCCTTATATCTTTCATTATAATCCATTCTTGTTGTTTCTCAACACAAAAAAAGCACTTACCTTGATAAGTGCTTTGGGGGGTCATCGGGAGACTTGTTTGATCAGAGCATAGTCTGAAAGAGAATAGACGCTCATTGAGTTACTGCTTAGAAGATACAAACTATCTTCAATGATCAAAGAGCGGATCAAAGCATCATCCTTTGAGCTTTTGTGTTGGAATTGGACTTCGATCGTTTGATCGATGATCTTAACCACGATTAGTTCTTGGAAATAGCCTTCATCTGAGACAGCGGTATCACCTTCTCTGACAAAGAAATCATAATTAGAGAGGACAAATCCAAACAATTTGCGCTGTGGATCTACCATCAATGCTTTATGATCATACAGGATGTCTCCATAGGTTCCGCCTGATCCGATCATCAAAGTGTCGATCTCGATTGGATCGCTTTTGTCGGAAACATCAAACAAGCTAAGTTTAAAGGCTCCAGCGATGAGCATTTCATTGGTAGGATCGACATCTTTGCCAAATCCCAATACGTGATCTTGGTCTACTTTGTGCAAGTAAGAGGAGAATCCTGGAATCTTTAGTTCTCCGAGTACCTTCGGATTGGATGGGATCGAAAGATCGATCACAAAGAATGGATCGATTTGTTTGAATGTAACGACATATGCCGTGTCTTGTTTGAACAAGACTGAATAGATCGATTCATCTTTTGCCAGATTTCCCAATGTGGCAATTTTGTTCATCGATCGATTGAAAACCGTGATCGAGTTGACTGAAACCTGGTTTTTGAATGTCGTGGAAGCAGCTCTGAGATGGTCATTGTAATAATCC
>CALFEZ010000188.1 GCA_937957895.1 uncultured Erysipelotrichaceae bacterium | reverse complement strand
GATCAAGAACTTGCCCAACAACTTGTCATTGAAAACACAAATCTGCTATTTGATCGAATTGAACCGATTCAAGTCATCAAAAATGATCTTTGGACTCCCAAGATCGACAACGCCGATGAGCAGTTGACAGATCTTGTCTGGCAGGCTGTTAAAAGCACCTATGGAGAGCATCCTCCAACCATGATCAAAAAAAGGATCGAGAAAGAACTGGATGCAATCAAAGGAAATGGTTTTGGTGTGATTTATCTGATTGCTCATCTGTTGGTAAAAAAATCATTGGATGATGGTTATTTGGTAGGCAGTCGTGGTTCTGTCGGTTCTTCATTGGTAGCACATCTTGCAAACATAACCGAAGTCAATCCACTACCTCCACATTACGTTTGTCCTCAATGCAAACACGTCATGTTTGTTGATGATCCTGAGATCGGAAGTGGGTTTGACCTAGAGGATAAGACTTGTGAGACATGCAATATCATCATGAATGTGGATGGTCAAGATATTCCTTTTGAAACCTTTTTGGGATTTGAAGGAGACAAAGTACCGGATATCGATCTTAATTTTTCCACTGAGTATCAAGACAAAGCACATGCTTATACCAAAGATCTTTTTGGTGAGAAAAACGTGTATCGAGCAGGTACCATCGGAACGATCGCAGCAAAAAGCGCTTTTGGTTATGCCAAAGGATATGCAGAAGAAATGGCACTTTCAGCCGATATCAAAGATGCGCGTTGGTCGTGGTATGCAAGCGGGGTAGAAGGCATCAAACGCACAACCGGTCAGCACCCCGGGGGGATCATCGTGGTACCGGATGATCATGAGATCTATGAGTTCACACCGATCCAATATCCTGCCAATAATCCCGATTCTGCTTGGAAGACGACTCATTTTGAGTTTGCGGACATCCATGACAATCTACTTAAACTGGATATACTGGGACATCTTGATCCCAGTGCGATGAAAATGCTGCATGAACTGACCGGCATCGATCCAACATCTATCAAAATGAATGACCCAAAGGTCATGTCCATTTTCTCAGATATCTCTGCTTTGAACGTCGACACACGATTCACCAACGAAACGACAGGAGCCATCGGACTTCCGGAGTTTGGGACTCCCTTTGTTCGTGAGATACTTAGGATCACAAAACCAAAGAATTTTTCTGATTTGGTAAGGATCTCGGGACTGTCTCATGGAACGGATGTGTGGCTCAACAATGCCAAAGACCTCATTTTATCCGGCAAACATCTATCGGATGTGATTGGATGTCGTGACGATATCATGGTGCATCTGCTTCACAAAGGACTCAAACCAAAACAGGCATTCGATATCATGGAGTCGGTTAGAAAAGGGAAGGGCTTGACTCCCAAATGGATCGAGCTGATGAAACAGCATGATCTTGACGATTGGTACATCGACTCGTGTCAAAAGATCAAGTACATGTTTCCTAAAGCGCATGCGGTAGCTTATGTCATCATGGCTGTGCGTGTTGCATGGTACAAAGTCTATCAACCGCTGGCGTATTACATTTCCTATTTCAGTCTGAGAGCCAATGCCTTTGATGTCGACATCATGCTTAGTGACGTCAAAACCATCGCAAACAAACTTAGCGACATCAACCGAAGACTAAAAGACCCAAATGAAAAGTTCGCTGTCAGCAACAAAGAAAAAGAACTGTATAACACACTCGAAGCCGTACTTGAAATGAAGCTGAGAGGGTTTGATTTCAGTAACATCGATCTTTATCGATCACAAGCGACCAATTTTGCCATCGATCATCACGATCCAAAAGCTTTGCTTATGCCATTTGCAGTGCTTGACGGATTGGGCTCCAATGTCGCACGTTCTATCGTTGAAGCACGGGAAAAAGCTGCTTTTCTTTCCAAAGAAGACTTGATCAGCCGAACCCTATTGAATCACAATCACATAAAGAAACTGGATAGGCTTGGTGTTTTGGATGAACTTCAGGAAGAAAACCAGTGTCGTTTGTTTTGATATCATGAAAAAGCGAATCATCAAAAGCAGGATTTGATATTTGCATTTTTGTTGGAACTATTGTATGATATACGCAACTAAGGAGTGTCACGCCACTCCTTGTGGTTTGTT
>CALFEZ010000187.1 GCA_937957895.1 uncultured Erysipelotrichaceae bacterium | reverse complement strand
CTCTTTGATGGCAGATCAAAATCTCTAGTATCGGATCGCGAAGATCCAGGAGAGTGAGGAAGTCCAATGACTCGTTTTGAAGAACAGACATATGATACGTCTTCCTTGAACTTTTCCTTATGGAAGCGATTGTTGGCACTTTTATGGGTGCATAAAAAAGATTTGTATGTGCTTTATGGTCTGATGATCATGCTTGCCATCGGCGATGTGCTTTTTCCGCTGCTTAACCGTTTTGCGATCGATGAATTTATCATCGCCGGACGTCAGCTTGATGTACTGCCGATGTTTGGCGGAGCGTATCTGATACTGGTCATCGTGCAATCTTTGGTCGTTTATGGATTCATTCGAATGGCCGGCAAGATCGAAACCAATTTTGGATACGATGTCAGACACAGAGCTTTCTTAAAACTGCAGCATCTTTCTTTTTCTTACTACGATAAAACTCCATCAGGATGGATCACCGCCAGGATGACATCCGATATCCAACGGCTTTCCGACATCTTGTCTTGGGGTTTGATGGACATGGTATGGGGGATGTCGCTGATGGTGACCATCAGTGTCGTCATGCTGATCATCAACTGGAAGTTGGCCATGATCATCTTGATCATCATTCCTATCTTGGCTGTGATTAGCTATTATTTTCAAAAGCGGATCTTACTGACATATCGCGATGTCCGCAGAATGAACTCAAAAATCACCAATGATTTCTCCGAAGGCATCCTTGGGGCAAAAACAACCAAGACCATGGCCATCGAAGACATTCATTTTGAAGACTTCCAAAAAAACACGAGCACAATGAAAGAACGCTCGATCAAAGCAGCTTTGTTGACGGCAGTTTTCATGCCGATCGTCATGGGGTTGGGTTCATTGAGTACCGCAGGACTGCTTGTGTGGGGTGGACAACAGGTTTTGCTTGGGGTTTTGGGATTTGGGACGCTGATGCTTTATACTCAGTATGTTTCTCATTTCTTTGAACCACTTCGCAACATTGCCCGCTTGTTGGCGGAGTTGCAGCTGGCTCAGGCATCCGCAGAGCGTGTTCTTTCATTGATTTCGAGCGAACCTGATATCATAGACAGCGATGAAGTCATCGCTCAATATGGCGATCTGATGCATCCCAAAACGGAGGCATATCCCACGATCGCCGGGGATGTGACATTTGAAAATGTTACATTCTTCTACAATGAAGCAGAACCGGTGTTGATCGATTTTGACTTGGATGTCAAAGCCGGACAGACCATCGCGTTGGTTGGAGAAACAGGTAGTGGTAAAAGCACGATCGTCAATCTCCTTTGTCGTTTTTATGAACCTAAAAAAGGAGTGATCAAAATCGATGGCGTCGATATCAGAAAACGCAGTCTTGGTTGGTTGCATTCTTCTTTGGGATATGTGCTTCAGGATCCTCATTTGTTTATTGGTACGGTTGCTGATAACATTCGATACGGGAAACTGGATGCTACCGATCAGGAAATCATGGAAGCTGCCAAGATCGTCAATGCCCATGACTTCATCATGAAGATGGAGCATGGATATGCATCCGATGTCGGTGAAGGTGGAAGTCGTTTGTCAACCGGTGAAAAACAGCTGATTTCCTTTGCCAGAGCGATCATTGCTGATCCTGCGATCTTTGTATTGGATGAAGCCACGGCATCGATCGATACCGAAAACGAAAGGATCATCCAACGGGCGATCTCCAAAGTTCTCAAAAATCGTACGGCATTTGTAGTGGCCCATCGTCTGAGTACGATCGTTCAAGCAGACAAGATCCTGGTGATCGACAAAGGCAGGATCATTGAACAAGGTACTCACAAAGAACTCATGGCTTCAAAAGGGCACTATTTCGAGTTATATACCAATCAATTTTCCAAAAAGATCCTGGACTGAGTTTCAACTCAGTCTTTTTTATGTTTTTTGTTTCATTCAAAACTGAATTTTGATATGATTGTCAACATAGTGAGGTTTGTAACATGAAGCTTGATATTGAGAGTTTACGGCATCACCAGTCCGATCTTGATACTCGGATCTTTGATCAGCATTCATTGGTTCGCGAAAAGACGATGCTGGATCGGATGTTGGCACTTTTGGTGGAGATCGGTGAACTGGCCAATGAAACACGATGTTTCAAGTACTGGAGCGTGCGACCGCCATCAGAGACGGCTTTGATTGCCCAGGAGTTTTCAGACGGTATCCATTTTTTGCTTTCGTTGGGCATCGATCTTCAAGATGATCTTCAAAGCATCGAGGCATTGGAAGTCACATCATCGATGACAGACCAGTTTTTGGCTACATTTGACGCCGTGATCGAACTAAGTCGCAATTTCGATCTGAAAAACTATCAAAAGGCATTTGCTTACTATTTGGGATTGGCAAAAAAGCTTGGTTTGGATGAGCACATGATCACAGATCATTATCTGAAAAAGAACCAGACCAATCACCAACGACAAGACAACAACTACTAAAGGAGAAACTATGAGCAAACACAATTGGGATGATGTATTGGATGTTCAAATGATGAAAGATTTCGTTTTGGCAGATGGGATCTCTTCCAATGAAAAAGAAGTATCACGCGTAATGCGCAGTTATGTGGAACCATTCGTGGATGAGGTGCGATATGACAATCTGGGATCGATCGCATTTTATAAAAAGGGAACCGAAGATGTCACAGTCATGCTTGCCGGGCACATCGATGAGATCGGTTTTTTAATCAAACAGATCGATGACGATGGTTTTATCTTTCTTCATCCGGTAGGTGGCTGGTGGCCACATGTGCTGTTGGGATCTTTGTTGACGATCACCACCGAACAAGGTAAGAAATTCACGGGTGTCGTCGGTTCACAAGCTCCTCATGGCATGAAACCGGAAGTCAGAAGCAAAGTTATGGAACTCAAAGATATCTTTTTGGATATCGGAGTGACCAGCAAACAGGAAGTATGGGATTTGGGTATTCAAATCGGAGATATGGTCACACCTCGTTCTGAGTTTGTGACATTGGCCAATCCTGATTTTTTGGCAGCCAAAGCATGGGATGATCGTATCGGAGCATTGATCGTGGCTCAAGTCATGCGTAATCTCAAAGACAAGTCAACCAAAGCGACGATAGTCGGTGTTGGAACTGTCCAGGAAGAAGTGGGTCTTCGCGGTGCTAAGACATCGGCATACATGGTACGTCCCGATCTTGCCATCACGTTGGATGTCACGATCGCCGAAGATACACCAAAAGCTGACAAACGCATCAAAATGGGAAAAGGGATCACTTTGGAAGTAGGAGATGCAAGCCATTTTGGTCATAAAGGACTACTGAGTCATTTGAAGAAAATGGCAACTGACATGGGATTTGAAGTTCAGTTGGAACTATTGGCAGCCGGAGGCACGGATAGTGGTGAGATCCATAAATCCATGGAAGGTGTGGTAGCGGTGACCTGCTCCATCCCATCTCGTTACATCCACTCGCATTATGCGATCGTCCACAAAAAGGATGTTGCTGATACGATCGCACTGTTGACAGCATTTTGCGAATCGATCGACAAAGAGACGTTCAATCAGATCTCAAAGCGTGATTGATAACATTGAAACCGTGATCAGAAGATCACGGTTTTTTTTGTGTGCAGTCAGATGTTAGTCATAAAAGATAAATGATGTGACACTTGTTATGATTATATAACTTGGATTTTAGATAGATGCTTTCTAAAAAAACTTGATTATGTGACTGAAAACGGATGAAAATGGATGTGAGGTGTTAATTGTGAAAAAACAACGAAAATGTATGCAATTGCTTGCCTTAAGACGGGTTCCTTGTTAGGGTGGACTTAGGAGGTATCATTTTATGTATGATCTAGAAGGAAAAGTATGTGTTGTCACGGGTGGAGCTTCTGGAATCGGACTTGCGACAGTCAAAGCATTTCTGCGCAAGAAAGCCAAAGTGATCCTATCTGATGTCAACCGTGATGCCGGTAACGAAGTCGTTGATTCACTCAAATCAAAAGGGAATGCCGTGGATTTCGTGTATGCTGATGTATCAAAGGAAGAGGATGTCAAACATCTCATCAAAAAAGCGATCACTCTGTATGGCAGAATCGATGTAATGATCAATAATGCCGGGATCGGAGGATTGATGGATACGCATACCATGTCTTATCAAGAGTATCACAACATCATTGCAATCAATCAGGATGGCGTCTTCTTCGGGTCGAAGCATGCGATCAGTGAGATGCTTCATACCGGCGGAGGGGTCGTGATCAATACGGCTTCCATCCTTGGAGTTGTTGGACAAGCCAACGCTTTTGCTTACAATGCTTCTAAAGGTGCGGTCAACATTCTGACAAAATCACTGGCATTGGAATACGCTGATAAAAACATTCGCGTCAACTCTGTCAACCCGGGTTATGTAGAGTCTGCCTTGGTCAACAAAGAAGCATTGGGTGAGTTTTATGATGGATTGGTCGCCAAGCATCCGGTGGGTCGTCTTGGAGTACCAGATGAAATCGCTCATGCCATCGTATTTTTATGTGAGAATGAGTTTGTGACGGGGCATAATCTGCTTGTAGATGGTGGTTATACCGCTCAGTAAAAACAACCACGACATGATGTCGTGGTTTTTTATGTGATCAATGATGTTTCCATCGCTTTTCTTTTTCAAGTACCAAGAAACACAAGAAAATATCAGTGGATCAGGCATGAGTCAGAACCATGTCATTCGAGTGTTTCTTTTTCTATTTCCATTGGTTTTCTGATATAATATACCGGAAGTGAAAATCATGAAAAAGTTCGACCTATTTTTTATTGCCATTTTGATCGCATTGGATCTATGGACAAAACAACTTATTACCACACATTTGCAGTTGGGTGAATCGATTTCAGTGATCGATGGTTTTTTTAGGATCCACTATGTCAGAAATACCGGAGCTGCCTGGAGCATGCTGCAAGGACAGATGCCGTTTTTCTATGTCGTAACGATCATTGCTGTCATTTTTATGATCTGGTGGCTGCGATCGATCAAAACCATCACTCTGTCTCGAATTGGACTTTTGATGTTGATTTCCGGGACACTGGGGAGCTTTTATGATAGGATCGTGTTTCAGTATGTACGTGATTTTTTGGATTTTGTGATATTTGGGTATGACTTTCCGGTGTTCAACGTTGCCGATATGGCTTTGACATTAGGCGTGATCGCATTGATGCTGGATGTTGTCAAAGAGGAGGTGGCCAATCGTGCGCGAAATAGAAGTTCAGCTTGATCAGCAGCATGCTAATCTGCGAATGGATGTGCTGGTTGCATCGTTGGCCGATATCTCTCGATCGTATGCTCAAAAATTGATCGCTCAAGGTTATGTATGGTGCAATGATTCTCAGGTAAGCAACTCTCAACGAGCTTCTGCTGATGATCAATTGCTCATTCAACTGCCAGAAGTCGAATCGATGCAGTTAAGACCGATCGAAATGGATCTGGTTATCATCTATGAGGATCATGATGTATTGGTCATCAACAAACCTGCCGGGATGGTCGTCCATCCTGCGCCTTCCTATGATAAACCAACGCTTGTGGAAGGTTTGTTGGCTCACTGTGATGATCTTTCGGGCATCAACGGCGTCCATCGCCCGGGCATCGTCCATCGTATCGACAAGGACACTTCCGGACTGATGGTGGTAGCCAAAAACGATGATGCCCATCAACATCTTTCAAAACAACTGACGGATAAAACCATGACTCGTGTATATCATGCAATCGTTCATGGTCAGGTATACCCCGATGAGTTCAATATCGATGCTCCCATCGGTAGAGATCCCAACAATCGCCAAAACATGACCGTGACGGACAAAAACAGCAAACCTGCGCTTACATCCGTCTATGTACTGCATCGGTATAATACTGCTACACTGGTTGCATGCCATCTTAAAACGGGAAGGACCCATCAAATCAGAGTACACATGCAATACATCAACCATCCACTTTTCAATGATCCCAAATATGGACAGCGCAAAGATGAAAAAACCGGTCAGTTGCTTCATGCCAAAAAACTTGCATTCATCCATCCAAAAACCAAAATGCCGTTGGAGTTTGAATGTGAATACCCCGAGCACTTTCAACAAGTGCTTGATCGATTGAAGGAGAGTACGATATGAGAGAAACCCAGGATCAAAGTCTGTGGAAGCTGGTACATTATTTTGTATCCAAACACAACTACAACTTCATTCAGGTGCAGGATGTCAGAAACGAAGTATGGCTGGCAAATCCTGATCATCCGGTTTTTCCTGTGATCCGTGTGACCCCAACTCCGGTCAATGCCACTTTTTTTGATAAAGATCGCATCAAACTCATATACAAAGCGATTGCCAACACCCACAATGTCGAAGCCAAATTGCTTGATATCCATACCAAGGTTGAAAACGATGAGGACTATGATGAAGATTTCGTTCAGGTAAGTATCAACGAGCACTCCTATATCCCTGAGTTTTTATCAAAAGTGTTCAGCGATATCAAGATGGCATTTTCAATGCAACCGCAAGATCCTGAAACAGTGGTTCAATCCAATGAAAAGACAAGACGAGCCAAACCTTCTTTTTTCAAAACGGTACCGAAAGTCACATTGTTCTTTTTGGGATTTACCGTTGCAGTACATGTGATCTTAGGATTGCTTTCCACTCGTTATGATGATGCTGTCGCATTATCTATCGTCCTTGGAAGTTATTACAAAGTGCTAATCGTGGCCAACAACGAATACTGGCGTTTTTTGACTGCCGGTTTTGTTCATATCGATTTCTTCCATATTTTTATCAACAGCATTGCTTTGATCAATCTGGGCATGATCACAGAACGTATTTTCGGTCATGTCAAGTTTACGGTGATCCTGCTTGTTTCCATCATCTTTGGTAGTTGGTTTGTCTTTGTTGGACAAGGCAACATGGTGCTTGTTGGCTCTAGTGGGGGCCTTTATGGTCTGATGGGTGCATTGCTGGTGTATA
>CALFEZ010000186.1 GCA_937957895.1 uncultured Erysipelotrichaceae bacterium | reverse complement strand
TCCAAATCCATGTCCCTCTTTGACTTGTTCTGCAACTTGACCATAACAACGATTTTCACTCACCCAAAGCAAATCATCATAAAGACAAGCCAGCGCACAGACAAACGATGCACTGCGATCGGTTTTATCTGATAGTTGATGAATGATGTACTCGTTTTTCTCTTTGTATGACAACTCCGGCAAAAACCGGGCAGAATGGACTCCGGGCCGATAATCGAGCGCTGCCACTTCAAAACCACTGTCATCAGCAATGATGATGCCATCATAAAACTGGGAGATGACTTCCACTTTGTAGGCAGCATTGTCTTTATAGTCATCGAATTCTTCAGGGATCTCCTGATCAAAACCAATATCCTCAAGATTGATCGCACGATACCCTAGTGGATCAAGCATCGCTTGATACTCCTTTGTTTTTCCATTGTTAGTCGATGCCAGCAAAATGGTCTTGTTCATCCATGAAATCTCCTTTTTCTGTATAATAATATCTTTTTTTATGGGGATAGACAATCCATTGATATCCCACACTTTGATCGATCAATGCAGGATAGAACCAGCTTGACGAAATCCATTGATCCTTTTTTTGTTTGGTTCGATGTTCGATATCCATGATCATTTTTGTCATGTCGAGCGTAGTCTTATCAAAGTAAGGTAGCCCCATAGGTTTTTTGTGACTCCATTTTCCCATATCGGTCGCGATCGCTGCTACCACGATCCTCTGATCCAGCATACCAGATGCAACATCGATCACGATGTCAATGATGTCCTTAAGCTGATATGGATGAGACAGTTCATCGATTTTGCTGCCAATATCGCCCAACAACTCAAAAAGAGCCAGGTCTTTTTGATACACATGCCAATACAATGTTCTGCACAGTGGTCGGTTGTATGTTTTATCGATAGCCAATGCAACATGATTCAGACGTTTGATCTGTAGAGCAGATATCCATGGATTGCTGCTGATTTGATACGGTGGTGTTTGCTGATAATGCATCTTGTATTTAGGTTCCTCTTTGGCGATCTGTGTTCCTGAAAGCACTTTTAATATCCCTAACTGCAACTCACTGGGTTGTGTTTCAAACAATCTGAGAAATGACTTTTCAAACTGATCATAGGTCTCAAATGGAAGAACTGCGATCAAATCCGCATGAACCACATATCCCGCCCGTGATAGTGAAGTGATCACTTCCTCGACTTTGTCATTGTTTTGTTTGCGCTTTACTGCTTGTAAGGTAGGCTCAAAAAACGACTGTACTCCGATCTCAAAGCGAAAACGATCGCGGTGGCCATGGTCGATCAAATAGCGATGCAGTTGTTCGTCCCATATCGACACTTCCAGTTCCAGCTGGATATTGATCTCACGATCGATCTCATTGAGTATTTGAATCAATTTCATGGCACGACTGGGTTTCAAATTGAATGTACGATCTAGAAACTTCACTTGTTTGATGTTAGATACACGTAGTTTTTCAAAGACAGATGTCATGTACTCAAGTGAAAACTGTCTGACGTTGTGTTCGATTCCCGCCATGCAATAGGTGCATGCAAACGGACACCCTCTTGAGGCCTCGACATACAAATAACGTTTGGATTGATCGTGTTGATCAAATGGCAGGAAATATGGGTCATCCAAAACCTCCAAGTCATTCAGATCGACTGTCAGTATGGATGTATGAGGTTGATCAGGAGTTGCGATACCAGCGCTTATATGCCCGTCCACGGCATCCCAAAAAGCAAATTCACCTTCTCCTCTGATGACGATATCCGCGCCGTAATTGAGCCATTGTTTTACTTGATACGTTGGTTCTGGTCCTCCGACAATGATCATGATGTCTGGTCTGAGCTTTTTGAGTTGTTGGATAAAGTCACTGCTTTTCTCGTGATTGAATATGTAGACACTCATCCCGATGACATCGAACTTTTCTTGATCGATCATGCGAATGATGTCTGGGATGCTCGATTTCAGTGTGAACTCCCAAACGATCGCATCATGAAAACCTTTGGTTACATAGAGCCAGCGCAAAGCCAGGTTTTTGTGGATAAATGATACATTGAATGTCATCAATAGTACTTTGGATTGGTTCACTTTATTATTTTATCAAAAAAGGGTACACTATGCTATGGAGGAACATCATGATTTCAGACATCGTCATCAGCATTTTCAATCAAGCTCCAACATCGATCGACAAGATCGAAAAAGGTTTGACCAATCAAAATTTCAAGATCATCGTCGCCAACAAACCCTATGTTTTGCGAGTACCATATAAAGACAGCGAGCATATCGTGGATCGACATCTCGAGCAAAAAGCTCTGGCATTGGTAAAAGATGCCGATATCGATGTGACCACCGTGTACTTCGATGCCAAGACTGGCATCAAAGTGACGGAGTATGTGGATGGGTTGATCGGATTCAATGAGTTTGGTGATTTCGATAAGTTCTTAAGGGTTGGAAAACTGATGCGTAAACTGCACGATCTCAAACAGACGATAGGACACGAGTTTGATCCCTTGGATACCTATCAACGATATCGAAAACATGTCAGCAAACCGCTGATCTCACATCAGAATGCTCAACCCTATCTTGACTTTATCCATATCAATCGCACTGTTTCGACCATGTGCCATAATGATTGGGTACCTGACAACATCGGATTTCATCCAACAAGGGATTATCTTTTGGATTATGAATATGCCGGAGACAATGATCCAATGTTTGATGTGACCTCTTTTTTAAGTGAAAACAACATCACCAATCCAATCCACAGAGATCAATTTCTTATGGCATACTTTGACCATCAATACCCTCCTCAACTGCATAAAACATTGTTATTCTGGGAAGCATTTCATCATATCTTGTGGTGCTGCTGGGCTCAAATGATGTTTGAGCAAAGAAAAAAAGCCATCTACAGTACGATAGCTTTAGACAAAAAAAGATCATTCGAAATCATCGATCGTCAGTTATATCGATAATGATTCATACCATTTGATGGCAGCCAACACTTCATTTCTTGTTAACTCATGTCCAGCTTGCTCCATATGAAGATGGACATTGGCTTTTGCATTTGTGAGTCGTTTTTGTAACAAATATGTTTCTTCGATCGGAAAAAGCGGATCGAAAGCTCCCGCACCAATAAAGACATGAACATGATCCAAAGGTTCAAACGGCATGTCTTTTTTAACGTTCATCGGATGATGCAACATGGCATAGCGATAATGCAGATCGGAAGAGCACACGTCTGAACTCCAGTCACACAGTGATCTCGTAT
>CALFEZ010000185.1 GCA_937957895.1 uncultured Erysipelotrichaceae bacterium | reverse complement strand
TTTTTCTCATTTCATCCTCTTTTGACCAAGATCATCGCCTGATACGGTTGAAGCATGTTGTTTGTTGGGTGATCAAGATTGTTTATGACTATCTCATAATCAGATATGTCATCAGGATATCTCGTTTTCGATTTTGAAAAGTTGGCAATGATCAGTATTTTCTGCTTTTCTAAAGTGCGTTCGTATGCAAACAATTTTTTATGATTTGGATATAGTAGTTTGTAGTCTCCATAGATCAGACATTCAGATAAATCACTTTCTAAACGGAGTTTGATCAGTTTCTGATACATCTTCAAAATGGAATCAGGATCGTTGAGTTGTTGCTCAACATTGATCTGGCGATAATTGCCAACCACTTTCTGATGTGGTTTACCCATGGAGAACCCAGCATTTGGCTGGTCATTCCATTGCATGGGGGTTCGTGCATTGTCTCGTGAAGTTCGCTTGAGGTGTCTTAAGATCTGATCCATGCTCATTCTTTTGGAAGCATCTTTGACATAGTTTCTAACCCAGACATCTTTGAACTCCTCTACGGAGTCATAATCGACATTGGTCATCCCGATCTCTTCACCATTGTATATAAATGGTGTCCCAGGTAAGGTTAGCAAGATCATACCCAGCATTTTACCCGATGCTTTATGATGACTGATTGGATCACCATATTGAGACATGACTCTTGGATGATCGTGATTCAGCCAATAATGAGGGATCCATACACGATCTTTGGAGTCATTGATCCACTTCGTCAATGTCTTTTTCAAACCCACCACATCAACATCAAGATCCCCGACCGTTTGTCCTTCATCCCACATCGCCGGTTTGAACCAACAATGATCGAAGTTGAAAACCATGTTGAACCCTTTGTGATCATATCCTGCATATCTAACCGCATCATCGATGGTCGCTCCACCACCCACTTCACCCACGGTGACGCAATCATACTTGTTTAAAACCGTATCATAAAACTCCGCAAGATATTCGAAAAGACGCTCTCTGTTGGAGAATTTTCTCCAATCAGGGGCATACCCCGATCGATTGAGGGGCATGGTGGAATCCTCAAATGTCAAATCCTTTGCAAGATGTGCGATCGCATCTACCCGAAAACCATCAACACCCAGATCCAACCACCATGTTGCCATATCATACATTGCCTTACGCATTGCTTCATTCTCCCAATTAAGATCGGGCATTTTATCAGAAAAAATCTTCATGTAATACTGATCTGTATGCGAATCATAGTTCCAACATGAACCTTCAAAAAAGGATGCCCAGTTATTGGGAGGAATCCTATTCCCCTGTGTGTCTTTTTTTCCATCCCGCCAAATATACCAATCACGCTTTTGATTATCTTTGCTTTTTCGTGACTCGACAAACCAAGGATGTTCATCCGAGGTTTGGTTCATCACAAGATCCAGGATGACTTTTATTCCTTTTTCATGGGCTTTCAAAATCAGTTGTTTGGCATCATCAAGTGTTCCAAAAAGTGGATCCACATCGTAGAAATCACTCACATCATATCCATTATCATCCATCGGTGAACGATAAAAAGGACATATCCAGATAAGATTCACACCAAGATCTTCGATGTAATCCATCTTCTGAATAATACCTTTAAGATCACCAACTCCATCGTTGTTGCTGTCATAAAATGATCGAGGATAGATTTGATACCCTACTGATCTTTGCCACCATTTTTTCTCCATAAAACCCCTTTATATCAACTCTTTGTTTTTCATTTTATATACTTTAATAACCTTTTGCAAACAAAAAGACATGTCGTGATTTCACGACATGCCATTATTTTTGAAGTAGCTCAATGGCAAGTGCATATGCACCCATGATTCCCGACTGATCTTTCAGCCCCGGAGGAACGATATATGTATCCAAATCACGAATCAACGGACTCTGGATATAATCATTGACTATTTTGCTGACGTTTTTACGGATCAGAGGGAACAAATGACCTTGGTTCATCACTCCTCCTCCGAGTACGATCCTTTGAGGAGATACCGCCATGATCGCATTGATGCATGCCTGAGCAAGATAGTATGCTTCTATTTCCCAGGCAATATGGTCTGAACTCAACTGATCTCCTTTGATCCCCCAACGTTGTTCCATGGCGAATCCACTTGCCATTCCTTCAAGACAGTCATCATGGTACGTACATGCCCCTTTGAAATCATCACTTGGATGACGACGCACCAAGATATGTCCAAACTCAGGATGCATCATTCCATGGACCATTTGGTTATTGACGATGACACCTCCTCCAATCCCGGTGCCAACCGTAAAATAAACCAAATGATCAAATCCAACACCGGCGCCATACTTTAGCTCTGCCAATGCCGCAGCATTGACATCCGTATCAAATCCAACCGGTACGCCATATCGTTCTTCCATTACTTTAGCAAATGATGTGAAAGCCCATCCTGGTTTTGGCGTTGTTGTGAAGTACCCATATGTTTCACTTTCCTTATCAAGATCGATCGGTCCAAAACTTGCAATACCGATCGCATCCAATTCGAATCCATCAAAAAAAGCAAACATCTGATCAAATGTTTCTTCAGGGCTTGATGTAGGAATGGAAACTCTCTCAACAATGTTTCTGTCTTCATCCATGATTGCACAAACAAACTTCGTCCCACCTGCTTCGATACATCCTATTTTCATATTATTTCTCCTTTATTATCGATAGCATGGATATCTAATGGCGTAAACATGCCACCTGACATCCTATTTATACATTGTTATTACCATTATAACCTATAATCGAGTCCTTTTTCTTGAAAACATGGTCACCGATTAGGAGTCGATGACCAAGAACCCCTTTTGCTCCAATGTTTTTTTGAGTTTCTCATAATCAAATCCACGCATCGAACATCCCTTTTTAAGTGTTATCAAACGTCCCGCAGTTTGGACCATCTGTGGAAGTTTTATCTGTGTAAATCCAAATTCGTAGAGTATCTCCACTATTTCGGGATATCTCAGATAGATCTCATACACTGTTTCTTTTTCATCAATCGTTTTCATGCTACTCCTTAAATATGTACTCAATGCAATAAAACTGCTTCACACCGTCGTAGATGTCCACGATCAAATCTGAGACATCGTTATGAACTAGATTTCTTTGATGACTGTGTTGACATCATTTCTTTTTTCATGCATCGGACTAGGTGCCATCTCAGGATCAGGATATCCCAAAGGAAACATGGCCGTTGGAATGACGTTAACAGGCAGATTGAAAACATCTTTTGCCTTTTCGATATCAAACGCTCCTATCCAGCATGTTCCAAGTCCAAGCTCTGTTGCTTGCAGCATCATATGGGTGATCACGATCGCACAATCGATCTCACCCTTGTCCTCATCTGAGTATTTGTTTTTCCAAGAAACATCTGAATCGTAAGCCACCAAGATCCATAAAGGAGCTTTGAATGTATATTTTGTTACTTCTTGGATCTTTGATCGAGCTTCTTCTGATTTCAGTAAGTAAAACCTTACTGGTTGACGGTTGGCAGCTGTAGGTGCTACTTCAGCTGCTTTGAAAATCAGATCGAGTTTATCCGATTCGATTTGCTTATCCAAATACTTTCTTACTGAATATCTTGCCTTTGCCAATTCAATGAATGTCATATAACCTCCTTAAACCATGAACTGATAGATGAGCATGTCATGGTATTCTCCAAATTTGTATGCTATTTCTTTGATCGTTCCGATGTAATCAAATCCGAAACTTTCATGAAGTCTTATACTTGCAAGATTATCAGCCGTGATCTCCGAGATGATCGTATGAATGTTATCCATCGATTTTGCTAGATCGATGATTTCTTCCATCAGTTCAGATCCTAATCCTTCTCCTTGTGCGTCTTTGTGTAGATAGATACATAATTTGACGCTGTAAACATAGCCTGCATCCGATCCAAAGGGAGATAATCCGACAAAACCCAACACTCTGTTGTCTTTTTCGTACACGAGGATTGGATTATTTTCTTTGTGCGATTCAAACCATGCGGTCCTCTGCTCTATTGTCTGTTTTTCAACATCATATGTTGCAGCACTTCTTTCAATGACATAATTGTAAATCTCCGTTATTTCAGGGATATCTTTTCTTACTGCTGGTCTAATCATAATTACCTCCGTCTTTTCTATTGTATCAAAAAAGAGATGATTGTGAAAATTACATAAAAAAAGCGAATTGCTTCGCTTAGTCTTTTAGTTTTGGATCGAGTGCATCCCGCAACCCGTCTCCTAACAAGTTAAGAGATAGGATCGTGACCATGATGGCCAATCCGGGAAATGTCGTCATATGTGGATAGTCTCTGATATAGTGACGTCCGGCATTGAGCATTGCTCCCCATTCCGGATTAGGTGGCTCTGCTCCCAATCCGATAAACCCTAACCCAGCAGCAGCCAATATCGCACCTGCTACTCCAAGAGTAGACTGTACGATGATGGGAGCCATCGTATTGGGAATGATGTGTTTGAATATGATCTTTGAGTTTCTGGTTCCAACAGCACGAGCAGCCTCAATATACTGTAACTCTTTGATGGAAAGCACGTTGGCACGAACCACCCGAGCATAGGAAGGTATCAACCCAATACCGACAGCGATCATGACATTTCGAATCCCACCACCGAGTGCTGAGACGATTGCGATAGCCAACAACATCGTTGGAATCGAAATCAAAATATCCATAAATCTCATCAGAATGGTGTCAAACCAGCCACCATAGTACCCAGCAATTGCACCTAAAGTTCCTCCGATAAGAAGTGCGATGCTGACCGAAATGATCCCGACTTGCAAGGAGACTCTTGATCCATATACAACACGCGAGAAGATATCTCGACCAAAGTTATCTGTCCCGAAGTAGTTCACGTTGTTAGGTGTAGCAAACAGGTTATTGAGGTTTTGTTCTCGAAATGAAAATGGTGCAATTTGATCAGCGAATATCGCTACCAATATAAGGAATATGATAATGAACAACCCAACCAATGCAAGACGGTTTCGTTTTAAACGAAACCATACTTCTTTCCATGGGCCGGTTGTCTTTTGTTTTTTTATTTGGCTCATATACACCTCATTACTTGTACTGTGTTCGGATTCTTGGGTCTAAGAACCCATAGAGAAGGTCCACAAACAGATTGATGACGGCAAAAGTGAACGCGATCATCAGTACACCACCTTGTATGACCATCAAATCTCGGCTTCGGATCGAATCAACGATCAATCGTCCAACTCCCGGGATACTGAAGATCGTTTCAGTGATCACAGCTCCTCCCAATAGGAAACCAAACTGCAAACCGACTACCGTGACGATCGGTATCAAAGCATTTCTTAATGCATGTTTGTTGATGACGAGAATCTCTCTTACCCCTTTGGCTCTGGCAGTTCTGATGTAATCCTGACGATAGACTTCAAGCATGCTTGAGCGCGTCATTCTGGCAATGACAGCAGCTGACCCAGTGCCAAGTGCAAATGCGGGTAAGATCATCTCTCGCCATGTGGAGAAACCGGATGATGGCAGCCACCCCAGTACCACCGAAAACAAGATGATCAACAAGATCCCTTGCCAAAACAGTGGCATGGATACTCCTATCAAAGCGAAGAACATGGCTACATTGTCGATGATGGAATACTGCTTAACAGCTGAGATGACACCCAATGGAACACCTACTAAGATTGCTACAGTGATACCCAAAGCAGCGAGTTTCAAAGTGTTGGGATAACGAGCGATAATTTCGTTATATACAAGACGATTGGTGGTATACGATCTTCCTAGGTCTTGATACACCAAAGCATTGGTTACATAACGAAAATATTGAACCACAAATGGATCGTCCAATCCCAACTCTTCTCGTAACTGAATGATCTCTGCCTCTGTTGCTGTTTCTCCCAAGATCGTTCTTGCTGGATCACCAGGAGTAAAATGGATGACGCTAAAGACTATAAACGCAACCCCGAGCATGACAGGAATGATCAATAGCAATCTTCGAATGGTGTATTTTATCATGGTGTCTCCTTCCATTTACAATGAGCAAATCAAGAGTCATATCGCTATGACTCTTGATTTTTGAGTCTTCTTAAGATGTAAAACTGATGAACTCCGTTTATGGAGCGAAATACACGTCAACTAGGCGGTGGTGACCAGCAGGATGTTGTTTGAATCCTCTGACATCTTTGCGTGTTCCAGCCAAGTTTTCACCTGTCCATGTGAAGATCCAAGGAGCTTCATCACGGATGATTTGTTGTGCTTCTTTGTATGCTGCCAATCTTTCATTGACATCGATCGTCGTACGACCTAGATCAAGAAGCTCGTCAACACGGTCATTACGGAAGAATGTACGGTTTCCGGCAGTGCCAACAGCTGAGCTGTGGAACAATGCATACAGGCCGTAGTCAGCATCAGCAGTAACGGTTGTCCAACCAAGGATGAACATATCGTGTTTACCATCAGCTGTATCAGCAAGATACTGTGTCCACTCAACAACTGAGATAGTAATATCGATACCGACTGCTCCAAGTTGATCTTGAACGATCTCAGCAATGTCAACACGTGCTTGGTTGTCGTTAGTCCACAATGTAGCAGTAAATCCGTCAGGGAAGCCGGCCTCTGCTAACAGTTCCTTCGCTTTTTCAATATCTTGTCCGTAAGCAACTAGATCTTGGTTCGAACCAAACACGTTTGGTCCCAAAGGTCCTTTTGCAGGTGCTCCAACTCCGGAGTATACTGCATTTACAACTGCTTCCATGTCGATGGCATAGTTGATGGCCTGACGAACGCGAACATCATCGAAAGGTTCCTTTTCAGCATTGAACCCAACATACGTTGTCGACAAGTTAGCATCTCTTAGTAATACCAACTCAGGGTTGTTTGAAACGCGGGTAACATCACTTGCTTGAATGTCATAAGCAATATCAACTGCACCGGTTTCAAGCTCGATGGTACGAACTGTGTTATCAGGAATGCTTCTGATTGTGATCTTTTTCAACTTCGCAGCGGTACCATGGTAATCTTCGAATCTTTCAAGTTCAATACGATCACCGACTGTCCATGAAACGAACTTGAATGGTCCGGTTCCAACAGGATTTTCACCATAGTCTTCTCCGGCTTCCTCAACTGCTTTCTGATTCAATATGGCAGTTGCAGGATGCGCCAAGTGTGTCAATAGTGGAGCAAACGGAGCTGAAGTACTGACTCGCACCGTATAATCATCAACCACTGTTACAGCTGAGATTCGACCAACGATATGACCGATAAATGCAGATGTCAGTGCACGTTCCAACGTGAATTTGACATCACTGGCTTTGAGTTCCTCACCATTGTGGAATTTTACTCCTTGTTTGAGTTTAAACTCAAAGGTGAGATCATCGATTTGTTCCCATTCCGTTGCCAAGCCTGGTTTTAACTCTAGATCTTCGGTTTGAAGAATCAGTGTTTCATAGATTTGGCGAGAGACACGGGATGATGGTTGGTCATTGGTAGCATGAGGGTCCAAGCTGACTGCATCAGCACCTTGACCGACTATAAGGGTGTCTTTGACATCATCGCTACCA
>CALFEZ010000184.1 GCA_937957895.1 uncultured Erysipelotrichaceae bacterium | reverse complement strand
ATCAAAAAAGAAACAATAAAAGAAACGATTTTCGGGATCGGTCATTTTGATACGGTAGCAATAGATGATTATGGGTTTTTAAAAGACATCGCCAACGATCCCGATAAGCTCAAAGTAAAGATGCAACAACATGCTTCAACCACGATCTGTAATGATGCTGAAAATGATGATATCGTGTTTGGCAGAGGTTCCCTTGACATGAAAAGCGGTATTGCCATCTGGATGCAGCTTATCAAAGATATAAGTGAGAACCTGGATCATGTCAAAACCAATTTGCTGGTTGGATTTGTTTGTGATGAAGAAGGAACTTCCACCGGAATGCGCCATATGATCCAACCTGTTCTCGCGATAGTGAAAGAGCATGATCTGGCTTTGCTTGGTGCGATCGATACCGACTACACCACAAAACAGTATCCTGAAGATCCACATCGGTATGTGTACTTTGGAACGGTGGGCAAGTTACTGGTCAATTTTGTTGCGGTGGGGAAAGAGTCCCATGCTTCCGACCCTTTTATAGGATTGGATGCCAATTACCTGATTGCGGAACTAATAAGAGAGATCGATTTAAACCCAACATACACAGAATCACATCAGGGTGTGACCACACCGGTCCCGATCACGCTCCATCTAGAAAACCAAGAAAAAGGATACTCAGTCCAAACCAGCAAGATCTCATGGGTCTATTTCAATGTAATCACATATCAACGTTCGATCAATGAGTGGATGGACATGTTCAAAAAGACAGCACAAATCGTCATGGATCGAACCATCAAGACGATCAATGATCGATATGAGACCTACTGCATCAACAATGGCATCACATATGAACCACTGCCATATAAAACCAAAGTGATGTTTCTTGAAGATATCAAAGAAGTAAACCATCAAAATAAGACTATTGACGCCAGGATCAACGACTTTCTTTCGATACAACAAGCGATCATACATCAAAACATCGATGAGCCATGCATCATTCTCTATCTGTCGATGCCGTATTATCCTGCACATACTGTTACGTCCAAAGATAAGGTGTTTGTAGATCGGATCATGACATCTCTAAGTCAAAACAGTATCGATGATCTTAAAATCCTTCCATATTATCCATATATCTCTGACTTGAGTTTTCTTAGGGCTCCTGTGGTGCATGATCAGATATCGATCAAACGGCATCTTGTGGATCCCACACAGTTTGATGATCATCTCTGGCAACAGATCAAAAAACTCGACTGTCCGATGGTGAACATCGGACCATACGGTTATGATGCCCACAAAAACACCGAGCGAGTTCATGTTTCATCGATCAAGTGGGTGTACGATGTCATCATGTCAGCCATAAAAACGATTGACAACAATTGAAAGTATGGTATCATAACACTTGAATAAAAACGAAGAAAAGAAAAAGTAAGAAGTGGATGTTTCACAGAGAGCCCGGTGGATGAGAAAGGGTAAATGGAATCTTCTGAACAATGGTCTTGGAGTTGCATACCGAGAGGGATATCCCTTTAGGCTATGACGGGTTCGCCCGTTAACGCGATAGAGTATAACCTGTTTTCAGGCGTACTTGAAGAGGTCCGATCAGTGATGATCGGATGAACTAAGGTGGTAACACGAGCACTCTCGTCCTTGATGGACGGGAGTTTTTTTATTAGGAGGTGAGCCATGATCAGGATCGAAAATCTAACGAAATCCTATCAAAGCAATGACGAAAAACTGGTTGCACTCAACAACATCAGTGCAACGATCGGCTCAAGAGAGTTGATCGGAATCATAGGATCCAGCGGAGCCGGCAAGTCGACGTTGATCCGTCAATTGAGTTTGATCGAGAGACCTGATTCAGGAACGATATGGCTCGATGATATCGACCTGTTCAAGCTCAGGGGCAAGGATCTGCTTCGAATGCGTCGTGAGCTTGGCATCGTGTTTCAGGGCTATCAGCTGCTGGAACAAAAAAACGTATTTGACAATATCGCTTTTCCACTTCAGATCATCAACATGCCTAAAAGCAAGATCAAGGAGAAAGTAAATGATCTGATCCAGTTGGTAGGACTTCAAGGGAAATCTGCAGCATACCCAGCCCAGCTATCCGGAGGACAGAAACAACGGGTCGCGATCGCACGAGCCTTGGCATCTTCCCCGACATTGTTGTTGTGTGACGAGCCAACCAGTGCTCTTGATGTGGTTACGACCAAATCGATCCTTGATCTACTGGTCAAGATCCACCAACAAACCAATGTTACGATCTTGATCATTACCCATGAATTGTCAGTCGTAAAGGCCATCTGTGAACGTGTCATCGTCATGGATGACGGATACTTCGTGGAAGATGGTCCGGTGCGGGAAGTGTTCTATCAACCAAAACACGAAAAGACAAAACTGTTGATGAGTTATTTGGAGGGGACATTATGACGCAACTTTTGATCAAAGGATCGCTCGACACGATCTATATCGTATCGATGTCGACATTGTTTGCGATCATAGGAGGACTTCCGTTGGGGGTTTTGCTGACGATATGGAAGAAGGATGGGATCGTGCCATTTGTGGCAGGCGAGCGTGTTCTGGGATCGATCGTCAATGCTGTTCGATCGGTACCATTCATCATCTTGATCATTGCCTTGTTTCCAATCACACGGTTTATCGTAGGTCGAGCTTATGGGATACAGGCTTCGATCGTAGCTCTGGTTATCGGAGCAATCCCGTTTGTGGCACGTCTGATCGAGGCAGCATTGCTTGAAGTGGATGATGGCCTGATCAAAGCAGCCACGACCATGGGGGCAACCCCTATCCAGATCATATTCAAAGTATATCTCGTCGAGTCGGTACCATCACTGATTCGCTCTGTATCGCTCACCATGATCACACTGGTAGGATATGCAGCCATGGCGGGAGTCGTAGGAGGAGGCGGTTTAGGTGATATTGCCATCCGATATGGATTGCATCGTTACCAGACCGACATCATGTTTATCACCATCATCATCATGGTGCTGATGGTTCAAGTCATACAAAGTGTATTCAATTTCATTGCTGATCGTCTGGATCACAGACGCACATAAGGAGAAAAAATGAAAAAATCAATCAAAATAGCGATTATCGCATTGTTACTCGGGTCCATCGTTGCCTGTTCCAAAGACGATACAGAAGACAAAAAAATCGTTGTTGGTGCATCCACGACACCTCACGCACTTATCTTAGAAGCAGCACGACCTGCCATCGAAAGCCAGGGATATACGCTGGAAATCGTTGAGTTTACTGATTATGTACTTCCCAACACGGCATTGGATGTCGGAGATTTGGATGCCAACTATTTCCAACATGTACCATATCTAAACAAGTTCAATGCAGAACGAAACACCAAACTTGCTTCCGTACTGGCGATCCACTTTGAACCATTGGGATTGTATCCAGGAAGATCAACCAGTGTGTCTGCCATCACAGCAGGTGGTGTCACCATCGCCATCCCGAATGATCCAACCAATGAAACACGTGCTTTGCGTTTATTGGAAGACAACGGATATATTTCCTTTGGTGATGACGGTACCAAAGATGTCACACCAATCAACATAACAGAGAACCCATATAACATTACATTCGTTGAGATGGAAGCAGCATTGTTGCCACAAACGTTGGTAGATGTTGATTTTGCAGTCATTAACGGTAACTATGCTCTGGGTGCCAACATCCAAGGATCGGTATTGTTGACGGAGGATAAAGATTCTCATGCTGCCAATACGTTTGCCAATGTGTTGGTCGTTCAGATCGGTAAAGAAAACAGTGAAAAGACACAAGTACTTATCAGTGCATTGAGTTCCACTGCCATCAAACAATACATCGAAAACACATTCTATCCAACCGTTATCTCGGTATTGCCTTAAGCATCATACCGCATCGCATGATGCGGTTTTTTTTTGGAAATCATTCCATTGATGCTACAATAAAGAAAAAGAAGGAGAAAAAATCATGATCATCCCTCAAATGATAAAAAAACAGCTAGAACATAAAACCATCCGACATTTTTCTGATCGACCGATCTCAAATGAGATCATCCAGTTGCTGTTTCAGGTAGCCAACCAAACGGCAACTTCCAATGGTCTGCAATGTTTTTCGATGATCCAAATCACCGACAATGAACTCAGAAGCAAGATTGCTCAGATCTGCAACCAGGATTATGTCAATGATCCTCCGGTGTTCGTCATTTTTGTGGTAGATACGCATCGCAATGATCAAATCGCAAAAGAAGAAGGCCATCAGTTGCAGGCTCTCTTTGATTTTGATCGTTTTATCCAAGGTACGACCGATGCCGTGTTGGCTGCTCAAAACATGGTCAATGCTGCAGAAGCCCTTGATTTAGGATCATGCTACTTTGGGAGTATCCTCAACGACACAGCTCAATTGATCGAACTTTTGCAGCTTCCAAAACTTACCATGCCGATCTTAGGTGTTGGAATCGGATATCCCGATCAGGTACCTACGATCAAACCACGCATGCCGCTGCAATACAAAGTGTTTGAAAACACATACAAGGAATGTGAGGATTACCAAACAGCATTGCAAGAGTACGATCATCAGTTGGCCCAATATCGCGATCTGCGCTTTCCTGATCGGACCTTGCCACGTTTTGCCGATCAAATCATCTCCAGGTATGAAAAGCTCCAACCAAGAAAGTCCAATGTTTTGGATATGATACGTTTACAAGGGTTTGAGCTTTGATTATATCGCAGACATGCTCATACAAGACACGATGACCTGGCGCATCGTGTTTTTATTGTGGATCACATTAAAGAAAGTGAATGACATAGCACATAAAACATTGAAAACTCGTGTAACATGATGAAATTCTACTTCAATTCCATATTTGACAGGAGTATAATTGAGTCAAAGAAACCATCGCATATCTAAAATGATAAAAGCCATGACTGATGATCGACTATGTTTGATCGTTGTTATGGTAAACAAAGCGAATCAAGTTTCAACATCATGGAAAGGAGTTTATCATGAAACGGGTTTTTGTTAAGAGCTTGTTGGTTTTTGTCTTGCTGTTTTCAGTGATGCCTGTCGGAGTTGCTGCTAAAGGCGGAAATGTGGGAGTCAATATCACATTAACTGCAGATGCTACGACCGAAGTGCTTCAGACATTGAGAAAGTTTGGAAGTGTTCTCAATGTTTTTGATGAAATCGATGTGGTAGTGATGAGAGTAAAAGTGAATCAGATCGATCAGATCGAAGCGTTGCCGTTTGTCATCAGCATCAATCAGGATGCTGAACGATTAGGGGCACCGATCAGTACGGTCAGTGTCAGTGATTTTGAGGATGGCATGAGTACATGGAACTTGGATGTCATCAATGTAACGAACGTTGGGTTTAATAATCGTACAGTGGAGTATACCGGAGAAGGGGTTTATATCGCCGTTCTTGATACGGGGATGCGAGATTCTTGGAGGAAATACTTCCCTGAAGAAAGAATCGCCGTAGAATACGCCAAATCATTTGGTGGTGGAGGTGGTTTTGGAGTTGTCAGTGAACAACCAAACAAGTGGGAACATGATGTCAATGGTCATGGCATGCACGTTGCTTCCACGATATTGGGGTATAGTTTAGGAGCGACCCCCATCAATGGCGTGGCACCTTTAGCCAAAGTGATCCCAGTTAAAGTCATGAATCAAAACGGCCGTGGGTGGTCTTCTGTCATCACTCAAGGGATCCTGTATGTTACAGAGCTCAAAAAGGGACCACTTGCTGATCATCCTGTCATCATCAACATGAGCTTGGGTGGTCCGGTTTTGGATGGAGCTGAGAAAGCAGCTATCGATTATGCCATTGAAAATGGTGTCATCATCGTAGCATCAGCCGGAAATAATGGAGAAAATGGCATGGGATATCCCGGTGCTTATGAACCGGTAATATCAGTTGCTGCTTCAGGATGGGCCAGTGAATGGTTATCAGGTGCCTGGTGGTACGCCATCGATGATCCTGACCCAAACGTGCCGGAGCTATATTACATCACTGATTTTTCCAGTCGTGCAAAAGAAGGACAGGATCTGGATGTAGCAGCTCCCGGTTCCTATATCGTCGGTCCATACCAGTTAAACAGTGGAAATCGTTTGTCTTATTTCTACTTAGGTGGTACATCGATGGCAGCACCTCACGTGAGCGGGGTTGTTGCTTTGATGGCACAGAAGTATCCTGCTTTGACAGCATTTGAAGCAGAAGAGATACTGGAAAATACTGCCACTTATCTTGCTCCTGGTTCAACAGTGGTATACTCACCTTATGGAACAGAGGTAGAATACTCTTGGAATGAAGATGCGACAGGCTCAGGCATCGTTAATGCAATGGCTGCCCTTGAAGCATTGGACGATTGATCGTTGACCAAGTAAAAAACGAGGTAATCGATCCTACCTCGTTTTGTCTAAAAAAGGTCCTTTGTGGGACCTTTTTTCATTGATTATTCTTCTCTTTTCTTTGGAGTATTGACGATGACCAATCCTGTACCCAAGATCAATAATAGTGCAACCCAACCTAGAATGTTAGCTGCACCTGTGTCAGGTAGTTGATCAGCAGGAACCAATGTGAAGTTGGAAGGGATCAATACAGAGTCGATGACGTGAACGACACCATTACCTGCTTCAATATCAGCAGTGATTACAAGAGTGGTACCATTGATGATCACTGATCCAAGAGTAAATACAAGATTTTGACCTTCATTGAGGGTTTCAACTTCTGAGCCATCTACGATCTCATCAGAGAACACCATACCAGGAATGACGTGGTAGAGAAGGACTTTTGCTAGATCAGGTTGATCAAGCAAATCTGCTGCTGTGATGCCAAGAGCTTCTAGCAATTCTTCAAATGCTGCGTTGGTAGGAGCAAATACTGTGAATGGACCTTCGCCCAACAAGGCATCTACCAAACCGGCTGTTTGAAGTGCAAGTACCAAGATACTGAAATCATCACTTGACAATGCGACATCAACAACCGTTTCAAATGCCGGCTCTTCACCATCGTCATCATCATCTACATCGACAACTAGTGTGAAGTTGGAAGGAACCAATACGGAATCGATGACATGCACTACACCATTGAGGGCTTCAAGATCGGTATCGATCACTTCAGTAGTATCATTGATGAATACTGAGCCAGTGGTGAAGGTAATCGTTTCGCCTGTATTTAGAGTTTCGACTTCCAAGCCATCAGTAATGTCTTCTGCAAATACTTTTCCAGAGATAACGTGGTATAGAAGTACTTTAGCTAGATCTGGTTGTGCAAGCAGTTGTTCTTTTGTGATATCAAGAGCTGCCAACAAGTCAGCGAATGCTTGATTTGTAGGAGCAAAGACTGTGAATGGTCCATCCCCTTGTAGAGCTTCAACAAGATCAGCTGTTACAAGTGCTTCAACCAAGATACTGAATTCAGGGCTTGACAATGCGATATCAACTACTGTATCAAATTCAATAAAGAATGCTTCAGGAACCAATACTTTGTCGATGACATGAACGACACCGTTAAGTGCTCTAAGATCAACTGGCCCTAAGTTGGCATCATTGACTGTCAATGCATCA
>CALFEZ010000183.1 GCA_937957895.1 uncultured Erysipelotrichaceae bacterium | reverse complement strand
ATCGCTTTTACGATCAGTCCAAACAGCAACATGACATATCCGATCAATACGATCAAAAACCCGATGATCCCCATCTCTTCAACGATGATCGCCAAGATGTAATCCGAGTTGGCGACCGGAAGATATCCCAGCTTTTGAACAGATCGCCCTAATCCGATACCCAACCAATTGCCTTTGACAAAGGCAATCAGACCATTGAACAATTGATAGGAAGACTCGTAACGCTTGGTAAAGGGGTCTGCCATGTCATTGAAGCGACTCAGCTGATACTGATTCAAAGGCAACCGATTGACAAACTCCAAACCCGAAGGAGTAAGCAACCAAAAGATCAAGCCCAATCCTGCCAGTGTCAGCAGACTAAAAATGATCTTTGCCCGTACCAAAGAAGGGATCGAAGGGATCAAAAACAAGATCCATCCGATCGCAAACAAAATGACACCAGTTCCAAGATCCGACTGCAGCACGATGATGATGTAGGTGTAAAGCAACGTAAAGACTACCGGAATCTTCACGATGGCGAACATGCGTTTGTTTTTTGTGTTGGCATCTCCCATGTATGTTGCAAACAACAGGATCACGACGATCTTTGCAAACTCACTGGGCTGGATCGTCATATTGACAAAGGGTAAACTGATCCAGGCTTGTGCTCCGCCTCTTTGATCAAACAGCAATGGCAACAACAGCATCACGACGGTGATCAAAGCTACCGGGAAAATGAATTTTCTGATGGTGGAAAGCTTTCCGAAACGAGCTGCCTGAACCATTAAAATGTATCCGATGATAATAAATCCCATTTCTTTGACAAAGAGCATGCTCATGGACATGGCCGTCGCATTGGGATTCATGCCCGCACTGGTGATCATGATCGCACCATAAAAGCTCAAAATGAGCACGATGGCATGGATCATTTTGCTGAAACCTTTGGGCATTTTCAGAAATCGAAACATAGCTTTCCCTTTCACTGTATCATTGTATCAAAAACCCTCCTACAAACATAGCAGAAAAATTGCATATCCTACTATACAATCACAACAACCTCTGATACAATGTAACAAGATTTAAGATATATGATTGAGGCTTTATAATGGATATAAACATGGATACAATCATCATTGATCCCAATCCTTTGTTGCGTCAAAAGGCACTTCCGGTGCCCATACCACTTACAGAAGAGGATCAAGCATTGATCATGGCGATGCGCACATACGTCCATGATTCTAAAGATGAAAAAATAGCAGAAGAAAAACGTCTGAAACCGGCTGTCGGGTTGGCAGCTCCGCAAATAGGCATCCTAAAACAACTTTGTGTTGTTGAGATCGAACAGCTTGACGAGAATGATGACATCGTTTTGAAGGAATTTGCTTTGGCAAATCCCAAGATCGTTGCCCATTCTGTTTTAAAGTGTGCTTTGGCACATGGCGAAGGCTGTCTTTCGGTCGAGCAAGAGAAACCCGGATATGTCCACCGCCATCTGCGGGTCAGAATCCAGGCATATGACTGCATCAACAACGAGCATATCGAAATCAAAGCAAATGGGTATCTGGGTATCGTCCTGCAACATGAGATCGACCACCTTAACGGGATCTTGTTTTACGATCACATCAACAAACAAGACCCATGGACACCGCTTCCGGATACCAGGATCATAGAATAGCAAGGATTGAAAGAGAGATCATATGAACAATTTGACCAATGATAAAAAAACTGCTTCCATCAAACCCAACGATACATTGATCTATGCACTTGGCGGGCTGGGTGAAGTAGGTAAAAACATGTATTGTTTTGAGCATGAGGATGAGATCATCATCATCGACAGCGGGGTGATGTTCCCAGATGAGACCATGTGGGGAGTCGACTATGTGATCCCTGATTTCACTCATCTGATCAAAAACCAACACAAAATCAAAGCACTGATCATCACTCACGGTCACGAAGACCATATCGGAGGGATCCCCTTTTTGATGCAGGTGATCCAACTTCCCAAGATCTATGCTCCGCGATTTGCCAAAGGTCTTATCGAGCGCAAGTTGACCGAACGTCGCATCAACAAAGAAATCAAGATCGAAGAAATCAATAATCGTTCACGAGTGGATACCGAGCATTTTAAGCTTGGCTTTTTCAACACTGTCCACTCGATTCCGGATACGCTGGGTGTTTTGATCAACACCCCCAATGGTCGCATCGTCCATACCGGAGATTTCAAGTTTGACCTTACTCCGGTCGGAGACAATTCCGATTATCAGATCATGGCTTACATGGGCCAGATCGGCATCGATCTGTTGATGAGCGACTCCACCAATGCCGGAGTTCAGGGGTTTTCGATCAGCGAGAAGAAAGTAACCCAATCGATCTTGGAGATCACCCGAAAGACCACCGGTCGTCTGATCGTTGCCACCTTTGCTTCGAATGCTTATCGTGTTCGTCAAATCA
>CALFEZ010000182.1 GCA_937957895.1 uncultured Erysipelotrichaceae bacterium | reverse complement strand
AGATGAAGGGTGTCAATGCCATCATTTCCTTGGGCTTTACCATCTATGCCGTGCTCTATATCCTGATCCCCGCCATATTGGCTCAGGCCAATCTGTATGTGCTGACGCTGGCCGTGGCGTTTTTTGTAACGGCACTGAGTTTTGCTTTGATCGGGGGCTTGACCAAAAAGACGGTGGCAGCCACCTTGGGGTGTGTCGGGGGCATGCTGGTGGCGACCTTGCTTGCGGTCGTATTTATGAGTACCATGCGCATGTCCGGTGTGGTTTCGGAAGACTTTACCTATCTGATCTACATCATGGATGAAGTGCCGATAAACCTTAGAGGAGTGCTCTTTATGGCGATCATCATCGGATCGCTCGGAGCGGTCATGGACGTAGCGATGTCGATCTCTTCTTCTTTGGATGAGATCGTGGCCAATGCACCAAAGATCAAGCCGTTTGCTTTGATCAAATCAGGCATGAACATCGGAAAAGACATCATGGGTACCATGGCCAATACGCTCATTTTGGCATATATGGGAAGTTCTTTATCGATGGTGCTTTTGCTTTTGGTTTATGGCAGACCCATGACATTGATGATCCACTCAGAATATCTGGCTTCGGAAGTATTGCAGGCGATCGCAGGCAGTTTGGGTATCTTGTTTACGATCCCGATCACGGCGATCGTGGGAGCATACTTGTTTCAAAGACAACGAAAAGAGCCGGTAATGGAAAGTGACGCATCATAGAAACGAGGAATGACCGATGAGGTTTCAATTTGCAGAACCATTTCGTATCAAAATGGTGGAAAACGTCAAAAAGACGACCAAAGAAGAAAGAATACAATATTTACAGGAAGCAGAATACAATGTTTTTAAGATAAGAGCCGAAAATTGTTACATCGATTGCATCACGGACAGTGGTACTTCTGCCATGAGCAGTGCTCAATGGGCAGCACTGATGCTGGGGGATGAATCTTATGCCGGCAGCAAAAGTTTCTACAACATGGAAGCTTCGGTGCAGGATGTTTTTGGCATGCCGTTTGTCCAACCTACCCATCAGGGAAGAGCTGCCGATCACATGATGGCCAAGATCTACACCCAACCAGGCAAGTATGCCATCGGCAACATGCACTTTGATACTTTTCGCGGTAACTGTGAGGTGTTGGGTGCCATTCCGGTCGATCATGTGATCGATGAAGGATTGGATGCTTCAAGTGCCTACATGCCTTTTAAAGGAGACATGGATCTAAACAAGGTCGAAAAGCTGATCAAAGAAAAAGGCGTTGAGAACATTTCACTTATCATCATGACCGTCACCTGCAACAACAACGGTGGTCAGCCAGTCTCGATGAAAAACATTCGTGAGGTCAGTGCATTGGCCAAAAGGTATGGTATCCCGTTTGTCATGGATGCAGCCAGGCTGGCAGAAAATGCTTATTTCATCAAAACCAGAGAAGAAGGATATGCCGATAAGTCGATCAAGGAAATCACCCGGGAAATGTTTTCGTATTGTGAAAGTGCCATGATGAGTGCCAAAAAGGATGGATTGGTCAACATCGGAGGATTGTTTGTTACCAGAAACGAAGAAGTCTTTTACAAAGCCAATCAGCTTTCCATCATCCATGAAGGGTTCATCACCTATGGCGGACAAGCCGGACGTGACATGGATGCTTTGGCAGTAGGACTTCAGGAAGCAACCGATTTTGACTATCTTGACTATCGCATCAAACAGGTTGCGTATTTGGGTGAACGACTCAAAGAAAGAGGGATCCCGATCATACAACCGACCGGTGGTCATGGTGTGTATGTGGATGGAAGACGCTTTTTTCCTCACATTCCACAACATGAGTTTCCATCCCAACGCTTGGTAGTCGCTCTGTATGAAGAAGCCGGTATCCGAGCAGTAGAACTGGGTGCCTGTGCTTTTGGCAGCAAAGACAAAGACACGGGAGAACCTATCTGGCCGGCACTGGAAACCATGCGGATCGCTATCTCACGAAGGGTGTATACCAACGATCATCTGGATTGTATCGTTGAAGCATTGGATTATATTTTTCAAAATCGTGATCAGTATAGGGGCATGCGTTTGATCCATGAAGGACCAATCGTATCCTTGAGGCATTTTACAGCAGGGTTTGAGTTGATTTGAGAGAATAGGACATAACCTTAACACTATAGTTCACAAGAAATCCATTACACTTTACAAAACCACCATCATTATGGTGGTTGTTGTGTTTTATATGATCAAAAAGGTGCAAATATAAAGCGTAGTCAATCAGTTGGAGGCAAGGAGCATTTGCTATTTCAAAATGAAGTAAGAGATACTCTGACTGATTTTTTTGATATCGACATTTCCTTTAAACTCAAATCTGACTTTTCCAAGTCCACTGAACCACAAATCCAATTCTGCATCCAGATCGAATGTCCCGGCTGTTTCAACGGAGTAGGCTACAATCTTTGAATACGGCAATGATGTAAAATCAACCTTCTTTCCTGTGATTCCTTGAACATTGACTGCAATAACTCTCTTATCAGTAAAAACGACATAATCTCTGATTCCTTTAAATGCAGATAAAACGGACTCACCCTCAATAAACAGATCCTGAACATTTTTAATGACCTGTTTAGGGTCAATCTCCCCTAGTTTTATAAAGCTTGCATTTTGAAAATCGATCATCTTTTCCTCCTTTGGATGTGTGCAGCATACGATGATATCAACAAGTTATTCACATGTTTTGAACTTGTGAACATTGTGTATAGTATATCCTGTAATAAATTTCCTGAATAGTATCAAAAATGATTTTGTTCATTTATGATTGTTAATGATCAACTACGAATCAATATTAAGATAAATTGTGTACATGCTTTACTTTGAAAAGATTGTGTTGAAACAGCAATTTTCGTTTGCTTATGAGTATTTCCTGAAGTAGAACTATATGAATTAGTGTTTGCCTCTTTGTTG
>CALFEZ010000181.1 GCA_937957895.1 uncultured Erysipelotrichaceae bacterium | reverse complement strand
ACGTCAACAGCAAATGATGGCTTATGAAAAGATTTCTCTGGCAACAGGGAGTTCACTGTCGATGATTCACGATGAACAAGGTGTTTTGGAAAAATTGTTCACAGCCATCAAAACATTGTCTGAGCTCAAGGAAGATCCTACAGCAGCACAATTTGCTCAACCGCTTTATGATGCTTATGCCATAATCGAAGATATCAAAGATCAGCTCGCAGACCACATATACACACTTTCTTTTGATCAGCAGGAATTTGAAGATGTTCAGTCCGTACTGGCTGAATACGATAAAATGAAGCGTCGACATGGACCTACCATAGATGATGTATTGAAAAAAAGAGACATGATTGCTGAAAAACTTTATCGCTTCGAACATCATGAACAGGTATTGGCCGACGCAAAAAAAGCAATGGATCATTCGTACGATGTTTTCATGCAACAAGCACAGAACCTATCAGCCGCAAGAAAAAAAGCATCTGTTAAGCTTACTCAAGAAATCCAGAAGCATTTAAAAGACCTTCAACTGCCTCATGCAGAGTTTGATGTGCGCTTTGAAGTCACAAATGCTTCCAAACAAGGAGTAGATAAGGTTTCATTCTTTCTCAAGACCAATCCTGGAACGATCATGGCTCCTTTAGTAAAAATAGCGAGTGGAGGAGAGTTGTCTCGTCTGATGCTGGGTCTAAAAGCCATTTTCACGCCTTTGCAAGGCTGTGGTACGATTATTTTCGATGAGATAGATGTAGGTGTCTCTGGTGCTGTTGCTCGTCGTGTAGGCCTCAAAATGCATGAGTTGTCTTTGAATGTACAAACATTTGCCATCACTCACTTGCCCGTAGTGGCATGTTTTGGAGAAACTCACTTTGATATTCGAAAACTTAGTGAACCTGAAAAGACGATCGTCAACATCACTTTGTTAAATAGAGAACAACGTATTCATCAATTAGCCATGATGGCCTATGGAAACGACCAACCCACGGCAATCAGCGCAGCAGAAGCGCTTCTGATACAAATACAAGAGGAAGTAGCTCGTGGATAGATGGATTTTTCACGTCGATGTCAATGCTTTCTTTGCATCGGTAGAGATCAATGATCATCCCGAATATCGTGACAAACCGGTCGTTGTTTGTTCCAATCAACAGCGTGCCATCATTACGACAGCCAACTACATTGCAAGAGAATATGGTATCCAAAGTGCCATGCCGCTTGCTGTTGCTTTACGTAAGTGTCCTGATTTGATCATCACGGGTCTGAACTTTGATCGATATCATGAAGTCAGTCAACGATTCGTTCAACTCTGTTCGACATATACGGATAAGATCGAACAAGCAAGCATCGATGAGTGTTACCTTGATGTCAGTGAGTATGTGAAAAACATGACTAAGCCATTGGATATGGCAATCAAGCTGCAAAAAGACATTCAGTCAACACTTCAGCTTGATGTCAGCATAGGTATAGCAAACAATATGTTTTTAGCAAAAATGGCGAGCAATCTCAAAAAACCAAATGGCATCAGCATCATCCGTAAGGATGAAATACCAGTGAAACTATGGCCTTTACCAATCGAAGAAATGCATGGAATTGGTAGAAAAACAGTTGAGTTGCTCAAAATGATAGAAATCCATACGATCGGTGATCTTGCCAATACTACCTTTGAAAAGCTTGTAGTCATCTTTAAAAACCATACCCAGGAAGTGATCGATCGAGCA
>CALFEZ010000180.1 GCA_937957895.1 uncultured Erysipelotrichaceae bacterium | reverse complement strand
ATGGACTGCAAAAAAACGAAAGAAAGCAGATGTATGCTGAAATGAGCCGGGTAAGCAAAAGTAAAGTAATTATCTATGACTATAATCAAAAACGAGGATTGCTGACTTCAATAATCGAATGGCTTGAACGTGGTGATTACTTCCGCTTTATCAAAGGCGCAAAAGAGGAGATGGAGCAGTGTGTTTCCGAGATGAGAGAGTGTTTTTCAGAAGTTCATGTAGTTGATGTTGATTCCAAAGCTGCCTGGTATATTTGCACGCCAATTTAGATTCGCATTTACTTGAAATGGCAAGCTTTCTTTGACTTGTTTCCGTATACGGGTATAAACTGAAATAATAAGTGGATATGTTTCCAAGAACGGACAATTTCACAAAAACCAGTGTCGACCTGTTCCCTTGTACGGAAAATCAGCAATAAACATACCCGACATCAATCTGATAACTCCGTGCCACGTTGAAACTGTAGTATTGATGTCAAGGATAAGGAGGGAAGAAAAATGGAGTTCACAACATCAAAAACCGAGATGAATAGAAGAAAAAAAGCCTATCTTACGATGGTAAGCTTCATGGTTGCCGGTTTATTTCTTTTTTTTAAGCTTTTTAGCCTTCCAATACTTCCAATCGTTTGGATCCCGTTTATAATGGTTTTTTTTCTGCTTGGTATAATAAGTTTTTCTTTTCTCCATAAGTTGGCACAGATGAAAATCAGTATTTCGGATCAGGAGATCAAATGTATTCGTGGGTCTACCATAAACCAATATCTCTTGCAAGATGTTCAATCAATCCGAATCAAAAGACGATCAACTGGCGCTATTAGGGCTATTTCACTCTTGTTTCAAAATCATAAACTCCTATCGATCAATGGTTTTGAAGATGTTTTTGATCAAATGAAAAATACGATTATAAGCAAAGTCGATCCAGCGATTTCAACAACTGAGATCAAAGAACCGATTGATTTTGACCATCCTTTGTTTTATCCCATCTTCGGCACCATCATGAGTTTATGCTTTGCAATTATGATAAAGATAGCTGTCTTGGTGAGTTGATAAAATGAGCATCCTCATCATATCGATTTGATATAGTTCATCGAAAAGACTTAAGGGAAGTATTTGCTTCAGAGATTCGTAACATATTTACAACTGCTTTTTTCCGAGAACGTTATGTTCAATAATTGGCTCAATACATCGTACCATCAACTCACACGATGTGCAGACCGTCATACTGATGAAGAAGCTTAGATAAAAACAAATCTTGATTTATCAATGTGTTAAGGTTTCCCGTACACTCACTTTTCAGATGGCTTACTAGTCAGAGTATT
>CALFEZ010000179.1 GCA_937957895.1 uncultured Erysipelotrichaceae bacterium | reverse complement strand
AAGCTTCTGCAAAATGGCAGGTACCATGCCTTGTTGCATGATCTTTTGTTTTTCAAGCAATACCTGTGGATCGTCTTTTGGCATGTTCAATAAATCTGTCATCACATAATAACGGATCGAGTGGTCCCCTTCCATCAACCATTGGATCACTTCATCGTTTTTCATATCATGTCCTCCATCATGAAAAAGATGTCATTCTACAACAAGAGCAGTCACTCGGTTTATGAATTTTAAGGTTTCATCTTCGATCATGTGCATCAGCACTTCCGGTTGATCGAAGTCCGGGCTTTGTGTGATCACTGCCTCGATGATGGAATCCACTCCGGGCTCCATGGATGAGAGAGTAAATCCACTCAAGTCTTTCTGTTTCAGTTGGTTGGTAAAATCAAGTTTCACCTTGCGATTGTTGCCTCCCAACCACACTTCAAAACTATTTTTCTCATGTAGATACACGATCGCGATTTTCAAATGCTCCTTTTTCAATTTCAAAGGAGTAAATGCGAAGTATGTCATGTCCATATACCCAAAATAGATGCCACTTGATGTGTATGTTGGATGGTTGTTTATCATGTTCCGTTGCAAACTTGACATGAATGTCATGATTCCTTTGTATGCTTTTTGGATATGCCCCTTTTGCAATTCGATCGTGTACTCTTTGACGCATTCATTGAGTGTCTTCATGTTCAATTTCCTTTAGAAAGCCATGTGTCTGCTTCTTATGTTGTTTTGATAATAATGGCAAAACCACTCTCACTTACCACATCATATACTGTGATTAGCGATGAATACCTTCAGCTTATACTCACCCTCATCAAGCACAAACTGATCATACAAGTGATCAAGATTTCGCTCTTCAACTTTGAGTTGGCACCGATCGAAAATAGTCATCCATTGATCGTGGCTAAACAGACCAAGAGTATGTACTTCATGATGAATGCTTTGTTTGCCTTTATCACGGATCAGATATATCATCGTAGCTTCGTAAGTACTGTCGTTGACCTTGGTGTTGTTTTCAAACAATGTTACTTGAAGCGGTCCTTTTTCTCCTACATAAACAAAATTGTTGTCTTGATATTCTTCTTTGATTTGAGCTACCACCAACAAAACTCCGGAAGATTTTAAGTGTTGCTTTGCATTTTTGATGGTTGCTTGTAGATCATTGAAATTGTTCATATACATGATCGAATCAGGAATGATGACAACATCAAAAGCTTCATCCAACATGCAGTGTCTCATATCTGCGTTTATATAACGGTTTTCAGGATTGACTTTTCGTGCGATATCAAGCATCCCCTTACTTATATCGACACCAGTGACAGAGAAATGTTTTTTAAAATGGAAGTCATGTCCGCCCGCTCCACAACCTAAGTGAAGCATCATCAAAGATGACCCGGCAACATGATTTTTGACTTGCCGGATATAATGATCAGCTTCCTCTTTGTAAGACTCTGGTGCTGCCAGGATCTCATCGACCCAGGCAAGCTCATTGTATGCTTTAAAGTGCATCGCGCTTTCCTCCATGGCTGTTGATTATCGGTATATCTAATAAGTGTTCTCAATCTAAAACCATCACGCACCAGGATTAAAATGCAGGTTCACTTGCCCAA
>CALFEZ010000178.1 GCA_937957895.1 uncultured Erysipelotrichaceae bacterium | reverse complement strand
CGACTTTCATGAACTTGTTGAGGTTTTCATCATTGTTGACAACATCTGCGATCGCATGGATCAGTTTGATGACTTTCTTGGCAAAGTAATAACTCGGAGCTGCCTTTGCCGCAAATATAAAGGTAGTTGGGATCATGGTGAAATCAGGGTTTTCTTTGATTTCATTGACCAGGTACATGATATGTAATGCATTGAGAAGTTGCCGTTTGTATGCGTGAAGCCGTTTGGCCTGTACATCAAAAATGGATGTCGGATCGACATCGATGCCGGTCCACTCTTTGATCTTGTTGGTCAGGATCTCTTTTCGTTGTTGTTTGACAAGCAAGAACTCCTTTTGGACTTTCTCATCATCAACATACTTCATCAAATCTTCCAATTTCTCAGGGTTATACACATAATCATCTTGTATGTATTTGTTGATCAACCCATGCAACTGCGGGTTGGTGTATGTCAACCAGCGACGGTGGGTGATGCCATTGGTCTTGTTGTTGAATTTTTCAGGGAAAACTCTGTAAAAATCGAGCATGACATCGTTTTTTAAGATCTCGGTATGCAATTTGGCAACCCCATTGACAGAGAATGCCCCCACGACACCTAGATGTGCCATGTGGATCTGACCATCTTTTATGATCGAAACACGATTGTGCAGATGGAATTTCTCCGGCATGTTTTTACGCAGATCCGAAAGAAAACGACGATTGATCTCTTCGATGATCATATAGATCCTTGGCAACAAAAACTGAACATAGTTGATCGGCCAGCGTTCAAGTGCTTCTGCCAAAGTCGTATGGTTGGTATATGCCACGGTCTGATTGACGATGTTCCATGCCTGATCCCAGTCATAGTCAAACTCATCCATCAAGATCCGCATAAGTTCAGGGATCGCCAGCACGGGATGGGTATCATTGAGCTGGATGGTGATTTTCTCATGGAAATTATCAAGATTTGGATATACACGCAGATGGGCTTTGATCAATGCTGCCAATCCGGCACTGACAAAGAAATATTGTTGTTTCAAACGCAAATAACGACCATGTTCGGTGGAATCATCGGGATAGACGTTTTGACAGATCTCTCTGACTTCAGAAATGTACTGTCTAAAGTCTTTTTTCTTGGGTAGATTTTCGGATGCTTCCGCACTCCATAATCTCAATGTGTTGGTTTGATTGGTGTCTTTTCCGACGATTGGCATGTCATAAGGTACTGCCAACACATGTTCAGCATCGACATGATCGAACACCAGTTTTCCGTTTTCATCTTTTCGCATTTCTATGCGTCCCCAAAACTTGACATCGACTGCATGTTTGGGTTTGCGTACTTCCCAAACATTCCCCAGTTTGAGCCATTGATCGGGTACTTCGATTTGATATCCGTCCACGATCTTTTGTTGGAAAAGACCATACTCATAGCGAAGCGTCACTCCATGTCCCGGCAAGGACAAAGAAGCAAGTGAATCCATGAAACAAGCTGCCAGTCTTCCCAATCCACCATTGCCCAACCCGGCATCGGATTCCAGGTTCTCCAGTTCGTTGATGTCGATGGAAAGATCTTCAAGACCGTCTTTGACGGTATCATAGATGCCGAGATTCATAAGATTGCTCGTAAGCAATCTTCCCAACAAAAATTCCATGGAAAAATAGTACATTTGTTTTGCACCGATTTCCGCAATTTTTTCTTTGTTGGATTTCCAGTTGATGGATGCATAATCGCGAACCATCTCACCCAATACCATATATCTTTCGGTACGATGGGATTGAGCTACCGACCGTCCGTATGTCTCTTCGATGCGCTTGATAAAGTCTCGCTTGAACTCGTGTTTATTTTGGAACATAATGCCTCCTAAACCCTTGTGTATTCTATCAGATATCACACAAAAATACAATCAACCGCTTACTTCAACACCTCAAAATAAATCGCCGCAAAAGGAGCGATGCGGATATTGATCGTATAATCAAAGCGATGATTGCTTTCTTTGAATGCTATCAGCGGTTCAAAGTTGCACATGTTGCATCCTTCGTATATGTCTTTTTCGGAATTGAGGATCTCGATGTATTCCCCCTC
>CALFEZ010000177.1 GCA_937957895.1 uncultured Erysipelotrichaceae bacterium | reverse complement strand
TGTCTCAATATATTCGATATCCTCTTGATTGAATGCTGCGACAAATGAACCGGATCTTAGTAGATCAAAATCAAGCTCTTCTGCCCATGCTGTGTACATTTCATTGCCTTTTACATTCATCTCAGCTTTCAAAGACCCTGTCGGTGAGTCATAACCTGAGTGGATCATTCCATTATTGGCTTTGGTGGTGCCTTCGGATATGTCTTCACATTTGTCGACCACCACGATTTTTAAATCATATTTTGCTAACTCTCGCGCAACTGCTGTCCCACTGATGCCTGCACCAACAATGACAACATCTGCATGATCGATGATCCCTTTTGCTTTTGCTTGTACGAGTCGGTCATCATGATCATCATCCTTGAAGTCAAACTTGCTGTTTTTAACTCTGATCTCGTTTACGACTCCTTTGATGCCTTTGATCCGCCCAACAATCTGACCTGCTTCCACGACGTGATTCCAATCATCGACTTCTCCACTCAAAAAGACAACATTTCGATCGTCTATCGCAGCTTCTATTTTATAATTTTTAAGTTTTATATTTTTCTCTATTTCAGAGTGAAGTTTCTTAATCATGATTTTCCTCTTTCAAATCAACTCTTTGGTCATCTTAACCACATCACATCCTGGATGTGATGTGGTTAAGATTTGTTTAACTAATCATTTATCTCTGACTGGACCATAGCTATTCGCTTGTTCTGATCCATCCTGAGCATCGTTTGACTGCTTCTTTCCAGTGTCGATAGAGAAGTTCTCTTGTTTCCTGGTTTAGATCCGGTGTAAATGTTCTTTCAACCTCAACCGTATCTGCAAAATCACTCATTTTCCAAAATCCGGTGTACAGTCCTGCCATTTGGGCTGCACCAAGGCTTGTTGCTTCTACTGATACTGGACGATTGACCGGAGCATCGATCATATCGGATAAAAACTGAGCAAGGAAGTTGTTTTTTGAAGCACCACCATCAATGTTAATGGACTTCATGCTGATTCCTGCTTCTTCCGTGATCGCATCAAAGATATCTTTGCTCAAAAAGGCAATGGCTTCCAATGTTGCTCTGACAACATGAGCATCTGTCGTTCCTCGGGTGATCCCTATCATCATGCCGCGTGCAAAAGCATCCCAATATGGAGCACTTAATCCTGCTAATGCCGGAACAAAGTAAACTCCATTGGAATCAGGAACCGATTTCGCGATGGCTTCGGTTTCTTCTGAGCTTTTGATGATTTTAAGCCCGTCTCTGAGCCATTGGATGGCTGATCCTGTAACTGCAGAATAACCTTCCACAGCATAAGTCATCTCACCGTTTAGTTTCCAAGCGATAACGGTGCTGAGTCCTTTATCAGAAACAACACAGTTATTGCCAATATTCACATCAATGAAGGTTCCGGTGCCGTTTGTGCATTTTCCCATACCTGCTTCAACACATCCCTGTGCAAACAAAGCTGCATGCTGATCGGCTATGACTCCCGTGATAGGAATCGAAACTCCAAAGACTCCTGGATCTGTCTTGCCAAAATCACCTGAATCTTCGATCACATTTGGATATATGGATGAAGGAACATTCAAATAGTTCAAGAACTCTTCATACCACTTTCCGGTTTTCAAATCAAGACTTCCCATGACCGAAGCATTTGAAAAACTCGTTGCATGGGTTTTGCCATTTGTCAACTTCCAAATAAGCCAGGTATCAATGGTTCCAAAAAGTGCTTCACCTGATTTGATCTTGTTTTGAACTTCAGGAACATTGTCAACCAACCATTTCAACATCAAAGAAGAGTACACAGGAGCAACGGTCCATCCCGTTGTTTCTCTGGCTTTTTTGCCCCAATCTGTATTGTTGATTTTGTGTGCTAGGTCTGCTGTACGATTATCTTGCCAAACAATGGCTTTATAAAGTGGTTTACCTGTGTTTTTATCCCAAACAAGACTGGTAGCTCTTTGATTGGTTATCCCAATACTGTCGATCTCATTTGGATCGATGTTTGCTTCTTTGATCGCAGCTTGACACATGGCTACACTTTTCTCATAGATTTCTTCAGCATCATGTTCGACTTTATCTTCACTCGGTGTGTACTGTGTAAATTCACTGTATTTTTGAGCGACGATGTTGAAGTCTTTGTCAAAGAGCAGTGCTCTGGTAC
>CALFEZ010000176.1 GCA_937957895.1 uncultured Erysipelotrichaceae bacterium | reverse complement strand
CAGTTCTGTCTCTTTCGGTTTGATGCATGTCAGTCAGTCTCTTATCGAAGGAAACCTGATCGATTTGCCATTTATGATCGTATATGTGATCTTGGGGTTGTTCTTTGTCAAGATCTATGAGGAAACAGGCAAGCTTTCAGCGGCGATCTGGCTTCATGGTCTCAACAACATCATTGGTATCGGAGCGATCATGTTGTCGCTGTATTTGATCTGATGCAACATACGATCATCGGTAAAGTCAGATCGATCATTTATCATGATTCGTCCAGTTTGTTCACGGTCATGGTTTTGGTGTTGTACGAAATCACGGAGAAGAAGATCTTCGTGACCGGACACATGCCTCGTTTTGAAAAAGACACGATGCTTGAATGCATCGGAGTCTATCAGGAACACCCAAAATATGGCATGCAGTTTGTGCTTTCAAGTTATCAGCGCATCATTCCCAAAGAAAAACAAGCCTTGATCGCATACCTTTCTTCTCCTGCATTTGCCGGCATCGGCAAAAAAACGGCAGAGAAGTTTGTGGATGCTCTTGGTTTGGATTGTATCGATAAGATCAAAAATGATCCAAATGCGCAATACGACATCGATGGGATCAAACCAAAGCAACTGGAAAGTATCATCCAGACGATCATCAAAAGCAATCATGACGAGCAGATGGTTTCCTATCTGACAACCAATGGATTGTCGCTACGTCAGATGATGAAGGTCCAGCGGGTCTATGGAGAAGATGCTTTGTGGCTGATCAAAAACAATCCATATCGTCTGATCGATGATATCGACGGGATCGGGTTTAAGACAGCTGACAAAGTAGCCCTTGCTCTGGGATTCCAAAAAGATGATCCTTTGCGTCAAGAAGCAGCGATCATCGATCATTGCATGCAACTGTGCATGCGTGAAGGTGACAGTTATATTGAATACAATGAGTTTCTGGAGAGCTTTCATCGTCATTTTCGAGAATGGGATGATCCTTTGGGCATCTTTGATCGAGTTGTATCAAAACGAAAACTGGTGCTGGAAGAGGATAGGGTGTATCCTGTGAGTCAATATGATTCTGAAATTTGGATCTCACGATATTTTGACATTGAAGATCATGTCAAGACACAAGTGATAGTCAAAGATCTTGACCATAAGATCGCTCTTATCCAGGATAGATTCAATATCGAGTATGATCTACAGCAAACAAGAGCGATCAAGGATTTTTTTACAAGTCCAACCATGATCATCACCGGAGGGCCAGGCACCGGAAAAACGACCATCGTGCTTGCCATCATCGAATTATGTAAAATCGCAGATCCCCCAGTGGTCATCGAAACCTGCGCTCCTACGGGTAGGGCAGCCAAGCGATTGACGCAACTTAGCAATCATAAAGCAAGCACGATCCATTCGCTGTTGCAATGGGATCTTGAAACCAACACCTTTGGACGAGATCAGGATAACCCTTTGTCCGTTGATGTGTTGATCGTGGATGAGTTTTCGATGGTGGATATATACTTGATGGCTCAGCTAGTCAAGGCATTGCCTTCCCATACGAAGCTGCTTTTGATCGGAGACAAAGATCAACTGCCATCTGTGGCCCCGGGAAATGTACTGAATGATTTGATCATGGCCAATGCTTGTCCGATCGTGACGCTCAAAACGATCTATCGTCAGCAAGAGGGGTCAGAGGTGATCCGACTCGCACATGATGTTCTATCAGGAAGCATCGATTTTGATTTTCATCAAGATGTTCGTTTTTATCAGACCAACAACACCCGATGCAAGGATGATGTGATCATGTTGGTCCAAAAAGCACTGGATAAGGGATATCAGATCGAGGACATCCAGGTATTGGCACCCAAATACAGCGGATTGGCAGGGATCGATGCGATCAATCATGCTTTGCAAAAAGCATTCAATCCACCGGATCGTTTCAAAAGGGAACTACAGGTAGGTTATCGGACATACCGTGAACACGATAAAATCTTGCAACTGAAAAACCAGATCGATGACAATGTGTTTAACGGGGATATCGGGCAGTTGGTTGAAATCATCTATGCACGTGAAGATGAGAACCGTCAAAACCGGTTGATCGTCGAGTTTGATGGCAATTTTGTGGAATATACACCTGATATGTTCATCAACATCAGTCATGCGTATTGCATGAGTGTGCATAAGTCTCAAGGCAATGAGTATCCGATCGTGATCTTGCTTGCTTTTAAAGAGTATGGGTGGATGCTATCTAAGCGTTTATACTATACAGGGATCACCCGAGCAGCCAATACCCTCATCTGTCTTGGAGAGAAGGAAGCATTTGAAAAAGCCGTAAGAAATGATCATACACGGCAACGCAAAACCTATCTGAAAGAGCGGCTTGTCGGTTGAGACAACCTGACAGGTATGCTATAATGGGATAAATCGTGACGAAGACGAGTACTTTAAGGATGCGCCAAGAGAGAAGATGGCTGGTGAAAATCTTCCGCTGAACTATGGGAAGCTACTTCGTTGAGAAGCTAATCACTTCCGTTTACCGCGTTAAGGTCAAAAGGTGCACTCATAAGAGTGAACCAGGATGGTACCGCGAGATGATCGTTCCTGGAAACAGGGACTTTTTTTATGAAAAAGGAGTCGATGACATGGAGTCAAACAAGATACGCAAGATGTTTCTGGATTTTTTCAAAAGCAAGAATCATATGGTTGAGCCAGGTGCTTCACTCATTCCACACAATGATCCCACTTTGCTGTGGATCAACTCAGGAGTGGCCGCACTGAAGAAGTACTTTGATGGAACGATCAAACCTGCCAATCCACGGATCGTCAATGTTCAAAAGTCGATTCGGACCAATGATATCGAAAATGTCGGTAAGACTGCACGGCACCACACTTTTTTTGAAATGCTGGGTAATTTTTCGATCGGAGATTATTTCAAAGAGGATGCGATCGCATATGCCTGGGAATTTTTGACAAGTCCAAAATGGATGGGATTTGACCCTGACAAACTGTATGTCACGGTCCATCCGCTCGATCAGGAAGCATATGATATTTGGACTCAAAAGATCGGATTTGATGCAAAGAAGATCCTAAAATCAGAAGAAAACTACTGGCAGATAGGGGATGGCCCTTGTGGGCCCAACAGTGAGATCTATGTAGACAGAGGAACTGCATACGATCCTGAAGGACTTGGAGAGAAACTCTTCTTTGATGAGATCGACAACGAACGATATGTCGAAGTATGGAACATCGTCTTTTCCCAGTATAACGGGATCGAAGGACAGGATCGTTCTACATACAAAGAGCTTCCTCAAAAAAACATCGACACCGGCATGGGGTTTGAACGCTTGTGCTGTATCGCTCAGAACGTACCAACCAACTATGATACCGATCTGTTTACTCCAATCATAGAGACCATCGCCACTAAGACTACCAAATCTTATCAAGATGATCCCATGGCGTATCGTGTCATTGCCGATCATATACGGACGGTCGTTTTCGCATTGAGTGATGGTGCCTTGTTTGCCAATGAGGGAAGAGGATATGTTCTGCGAAGGTTGCTAAGAAGAGCGGTGCGATATGGCATACGTTTGAACATCGAGGAGGCATTTTTGAAAGATTTGGTCGTGATCGTGATCGCGATCATGGGTGATTTTTATAAAGACCTCAAATCCAATCAAGCGTTGATCGAGTCACTTATCGAAGCTGAAGAGAAACGTTTCAAGCACACTTTGGCAGATGGTGAAGCATTGTTGATGGACAAAATCAAAAAGCTTCAAGGAAGTACACTCGATGGTGTCAGTGCTTTTACACTTTATGACACATACGGGTTTCCGCTGGAACTGACTCAGGAAATCTGTCAGGAACATGGTATCGATGTGGATATTGATGGATTTGATCATCAAATGAAGTTGCAGCAGCAACGAGCACGCGAAGCTAGGGTTGACAGTGAATCGATGAACATTCAAAGTGAAGATCTGCTTGCCTTTGATATCGAGTCAGAATTTGTCGGATATCAGCAAGATGAAATCAAAGCAACTGTTATCGGGCTTTTCAAACAACAAAAGAAAGTAACAGAACTGACAGGAGTCGGATTGGTCGTTTTCGATCGGACACCGTTTTATGCCGAAAGTGGTGGACAGGTAGCAGACAGCGGAGATATCATCACCGAGGATGGGGTTATCACCGTACTTGATGTGATCAAAGCACCACATAAGCAACACCTGCATAAAGTTGATGTGGCAACGACTTTGAAAATCAATGATGCGGTAACACTCAAGATCGACAAAGAGAAACGCGAAAAGATCAAAGCCAATCACACTCTGACACATTTGTTGCAGGCAGCACTCAAACAAACCTTAGGGGATCATGTGCAGCAAGCAGGATCGTATGTCAGTGATCAGTACACACGCTTTGATTTCACTCATTTTAAAAAAGTGGAACCAGCACAACTCAAGATCATCGAAGATTGGATGAACCAGCAGATCTTTCAGGGATATCCTGTATCTGCTACCCATATGGAACTGGAAACTGCCAAAGCCTCCGGTGCAACCGCCTTGTTCAATGAAAAGTATGATCCGATCGTACGTGTTGTGGATATTGAGGGACTTTCCAAAGAACTGTGTGGTGGCACACACGTTGAAAACACGCGTGAGATCGGAATCGCCAAACTGATCAGTGAAGAAAGCATTGGTTCTGGTATTCGCAGGATCGTGTGTAAGACCAAAATGGAAGCCTATCAGCAATATCAGCATGCCTTTCGTCAGCTTGAAACGATTGCTCAGATCCTGAAGGTTCCAACGATCCAAAACATTGAAGACAAAGTCCAACAACTGTGGGACACACATGTAACTGAACAAAAAACGATGGCTCAACTGGAAGCTAAGATCAATCAACAGCAAGCGATCTCCTTAACGAGTGGTGCCAAAGATATCAATGGTGTATCAGCGGT